>JAZUDP010000162.1:0-8366 GCA_045639705.1 Acutalibacteraceae bacterium | reverse complement strand
CTTCGTGGTATCCAGAGAACAGACATCGAGCGTGGCCAGGTTCTTGCTAAGCCCGGTTCAATCCATCCTCACACAAAGTTCGCAGGTCAGGTTTATGTCCTTACAAAGGATGAAGGCGGCCGTCATACACCTTTCTTCAACAACTACCGTCCTCAGTTCTATTTCAGAACAACAGACGTTACAGGCGTAATCAACCTTCCCGAGGGAACAGAGATGTGCATGCCTGGTGATAACGTTAAGATGGATGTTGAACTCATCACTCCTATCGCTATCGAAGAAGGTCTTCGTTTCGCTATCCGTGAAGGCGGACGTACAGTTGGTTCAGGCGTTGTTGTTGCTATCAACGAATAATCAATACTTCTGTTAAATAACGAACAAAATCAAGAGGCAAGTCGTAAGGCTTGCCTCTTTTTTGCGTTTGGTTATATATATGACGGTAAATTACGGTTTAGCGGCATTTATAAGTCGTGTCTGTAGGGCAAGAGCAGAGCCCTGCCCTACAGCAAATCTTCAAAATTGTCATTCTGAGGAACTTGCGACGAAGAATCTCAGAAAACGCAAGTTGAGATTCTTCGCTTCGTTCAGAATGACACGGAAATATCGGAATTACCGTTGTAGTGGCGATTATCAGTCGCCCGTAAGGGTTTGATGAAATTCTGATAATTGCTGACACAGCGAACGACTGCAGGTATTGCAGAAGAAATAAAGGCGTTCCTTTCGGAACGCCTCGATAGCCATTTTTACTCTATTTAAAAATGTTATTTTGCAACGTCAATTACGCGGTTTTCGCGGATAACGTTGACTTTAATCTGACCGGGATATTCGAGTTCTTCCTCGATTTTCTTAACGATATCCCTTGCAACAAGTGTCATCTGGTCGTCCGACACAGCTTCGGGTTTAACCATTATGCGCACTTCTCTGCCGGCCTGAATTGCGAATGATTTCTCAACGCAGGGGAATGAGCTTGTAATTTCTTCAAGCTTTTCGAGTCGCTTGATGTAGTTCTGAAGATTTTCACGTCTTGCACCGGGACGGGCAGCTGAAATTGCATCGGCAGCCTGAACAAGACAGGCAACAATTGTCTTTGCTTCAACATCGCCGTGGTGAGCATGAATCGCATGAACAACATTGTCGTGCTCTTTGTACTTCTTGGCGTATTCAACGCCGAGTTCAATGTGCGAGCCTTCCATTTCGTGATCAAGTGCCTTACCTATATCATGGAGAAGACCTGCACGCTTTGCGGTCTTGACATCGGCGCCGAGTTCAGCGGCCATAAGACCTGCAATATAGGAAACTTCAAGTGAATGATTAAGAACATTCTGACCGTAGCTGGTACGGTACTTCAGCTTGCCAAGCTGTCTGATAAGCTCGGGGTGAATTCCGTTAACGCCCGCATCAATGGCCGCGCGTTCACCGGTCTGCTTAATCGTGTGTTCAACTTCACGTTTTGATTTGTCGTAAAGCTCTTCAATTCGTGTCGGGTGGATTCGGCCGTCCGCGATAAGTTTTTCAAGAGTAAGTCTTGCAACCTCTCGTCTGACGGGGTCAAAGCATGAAACTGTGATTGCCTCCGGAGTATCGTCGATGATAAGGTCGACACCCGTAATTGTTTCGAGAGTTCTGATATTACGTCCTTCACGACCAATAATACGGCCCTTCATCTCGTCATTCGGAAGCGCTACAACGGATACCGTTGCATCTGCACTGTGATCAGCTGCACAACGCTGAATGGCTGTGGCAATAATCTCACGCGCTTTATCGTCTGCTTCATCCTTGGTTCTCTGCTCGTACTCCATAACCTTGACTGCCTTTTCATGAGTAAGACTGTCCTCAAGAGTTTTGAGGAGATAATCCTTTGCCTGGTCTTTGGTGAATCCTGAAATTCTTTCAAGCATTTCAATCTGACTGCGTTTAACAGTTTCGATTTCTTCAGCCTTCTTTTCAGCTTCCCTGATTTTTTCATTGAGCGTCTCGTCCTTCTTCTCAACATTCTCAATTTTCTTATCAAGGCTTTCTTCCTTCTGAACAAGTCTGCGCTCCTGACGCTGCAGCTCAGTGCGTCTTTCACGGCTTTCTCTGTCCAGTTCGGACCGCTGCTTGTGAATTTCATCCTTGGCTTCAAGAATCGCTTCTTTTTTCTTAGACTCAGCCTTCGAAACGGCTTCGTTAAGAATTCTGGTAGCTTCCTTCTGTGCTGAACCTATGGTAGCCTCCGCAACCTTTTTGCGGTAAATGATACCTATGACAACACCGAGGCCAAGTGCAACCAACACGCCTGCGACGAAAATCCATAATTCAATTTTCAAGTTAAAAGTACACCTCCTGTAAAATTTTCAAATTCGTTAATAATTAATAATAATTATAAAGGCAACGGAAATAATTACATTTGCTCTTATAATGTATAAATCCGTCGAATGACAATACAGTTTGGCATTCTGTATTTCATTCGTTTTATTGTAAACCCAAAATCCGATTATGTCAAGATGTTATAACCACTATATTTTGTATTTAATACATTATATCGGATATTGTATAAAAATATTTTCAAAAGACGAAAATTAATTATGAACAGCAAAATCTGCTTTGCGGTTGATTTGAGTGACGCAATGTGGTAAAATTTAGCGGGTGATTAAAATGAAATACGATTATGATTATGTAAAAGTAAGCGCGGATTATGTAAAAAGCATTGTTACGACTGAGCCTGAAATCGGTATAATTCTCGGTTCGGGACTCGGGAAATTTGCTGAAAGCATAGAAAATCCAATTGAAATAAAGTATGAGGATATACCGAATTTCCTTGTTTCAACAGTTGCGTCACATGCGGGCAAGCTGATTTTCGGACGGTCGGGCGGCAAGAATATTGTATGCATGTCGGGTCGTTTTCATTACTATGAGGGCTATGATTTTGAGCAGCTTGTGCTTCCGATAAGGCTTTTTAAGCTGCTCGGAGTAAAGAAAACGATTCTTACCAACGCCGCAGGCGCTGTGAATACAGACTACAGCGTCGGCGACATAATGATTGTCAAAGACCACCTTAAGCTGACAGGCGCAAGCCCTCTGTGCGGAAAAAATGACGAGCGATTCGGCCCGCGATTCTTTGATACGACAGATATGTATACAAAGGAACTGCGTGAAATCGCGTTTGAATGTGCGGAAAACAGCGGACTTACCTTCCGCGAGGGCGTATACATGTTCTTTACGGGACCGCAGTTTGAAACCCCTGCGGAAATCAGGGCCGCACGCGTTCTCGGAGCAGACGCGGTAGGAATGTCAACGGTTACCGAAGCTCTGACAGCCGCCCACTGCGGTATGCCTCTGCTTGCATTTTCGGTTATGACGAATATGGCGGCAGGCGTTCTGCCTCAGAAGCTTTCCGACGAAGAGGTCGGAATCGCCGCGGCAAAGATTGCGGATAATTTCGGGGCATATATTCAGAAAGTTATATCAAGGCTTTAAAAAAAGCGAAGCATTTGCTTCGCTTTTTTTCATATATCCCATTTATAATGCCTTAAGTTAGCGTCGATAAAGAGCGTTCCGAGATTCAGCGCATGGATGAATGTGCCGTCATCCGTCGGATAAACTGTAACATCCTCGCCTTCGCCGCCGAAATTGTCAATAAGCTTCGGCTGATACATTATGCGGTCAATAATCTTCGTTACGGTGCCGGTTCCGACATCAATTGTGTGAATCGCTCTTGTGTCATCGTTTGTACCGACATAAAGCAGACCGTTGTAAACATCGCCGCCCTGAATTTTTTCAACTGTTTCGGAAAGCTTTATTTCCTTAACAAACTCAAATGTTTCAATATCAAAGCAGTAAAGCACATCAGCGGTTTTGCTGTGTGAGGAATAAATCAGACCGTTTTCGCCGTCGCAGGCAAGCCACGACATTCCGCGTGTAAGTATATCCTTTGAAAGCTCGTGATATTCTCCGGTAAACTCAAGCGTCTGAGCGTCATAAACAGCAACAACGGGATGCTGCCATTTCTTGCTGTCCTCGAGCGGCGCGTAGATTTTTCCGTTAAAATAGCTTATGCCTCCGATGTGCTGTGAATCGCAGTTTTCTTTAAGCTCATCGGGAATAGCCTTGTAGTTATACGCAAGAACTGTGCGGTTGTCAAACGCGATTTTTACAAGACTGCTCTTGCCGCTGAAATACCACGCCTCGCCGTCGGTTGTAACTCCCTGAGCGCGTTCAAGACTTTCAAGACCGACAACCTGTGAATTGGATTCGTATCTGTAAATATCGCCGTTGAAAGCAAAATTAAGGCTGTTGGTGAAAATCAGCAGGACCGCAAGCAGGGGAGAAAGCACGATACGCAGAAAAGTTTTGCTGAAATTATAAAAACCGAGCATATGCCTTCCTCCTTATTTTGCAAGCAGCTTGTCGCACCACGCGATAATATCGGCGTAAACCGAGAAGCGCTCGTCCTCGTTGTGAATTTCATGGCGGAGACCGTCATAAAGCTTAAGTGAAACATCATTTTTGCCGCTTGCGATAAGTCCGTCACAGGTTGTTTTTACGCCCTTTCCGTATTCGCCTACGGGGTCTTCTTTGCCCGCGATAAGGAAAAGAGGCATATCCGGAACCTTGCCGTACCAGTCGTTTGAGGTTACAAAGCCGAGAAGCTGGAACATGTTGATATAGCCGGAGGTTGTGAACAGGAAACCGCAGAGCGGGTCGGCAATGTATTTGTCGACATTTGCCTTGTTGACCGAAAGCCAGTCAAAAGGCGTTCTTTTATCGGTTTTATTGTTGTATGCGCCGAAGGCTATGGAATTGATAAGCTTGCAGGGATACTGCTCGCCCTTGATTTTCTGAATTATTTTTGCAAGTGCAAGACCTGCGCCGAGTGCGGGATTGGGGCCTGCCGTGCCGCAGATAACCGCGCCGAGAACATCGCCGCCGTACTTTGTGATATAGCTTCTTGCAACAAATGAACCCATGCTGTGGCCCATAAGAATTACGGGTTTGCCGAATTCCTCCTTTGCCATGAGAGTAAGCTTGTGAGCGTCCTCAACAAAGCCCTTGCCCGCTTCGTTTTTATCGCCGCCGAAGTAGCCGTAAACGGGCTTGGCGGCAACGGATTTGCCGTGACCGATGTGGTCGTTTACAAAGAAGGCATAGCCGGCCTCGCAGAAGGCCCTGCCCATTTCCTCATAGCGCTCGCCGTATTCCGCCATGCCGTGAACAAGCTGAAAAACGGCCTTGATTTCTCCGTCGGGAGCCCAACTGCGTGCAAAAATATCAGCAACACCGGTGACTGACGGATATTTATATTCTTTTCTTATGATTTCCATGTTAATCCTCCTTTGAACAATGTTCAAATTTATACATATTAAGTATATCATTTTTGTTTTTTAAATCAAACTATCAAATTGAACAAATAGTATAAATATCATTTGGTAAAAAACACAAATCAGCCGTGTGCCGCATCAAATTACAATTTGGCGGCGTGTCGCCGCACCCTCGCCGTGTGGGCGGTTATCAGAATTCTGTTACCCTGCGCGAGCAGTTGGAAATGTACAAATTACAATTTGGCGGCGTGTCGCCGCTCCCTCGCCGGGTTGACAGTTATCAGAGTTCTGTTACCCTGCGCGAGCAGTTGGAACATGTAATGTCATTCTGAGGAGGAACGACGAAGAATCTCAAAAACGGCAGGCAGAGATTCTTCGCTTTGTTCAGAATGACACCTTTTTAAAATAAAGCTTGTAGGAGACATTCACGAATGTCCCGTAGAATTACTGAAGATTTTGACGGGCGATTCATGAATCGCCCCTACTTTACACCTTTCTTACTGCCAATGCAGGGCAGCGGAATTCCGATAACCGCCAATTCAGCAACGGAACGGCAGTGCGCCGAAAAATTCCGGGCTTCAGGAAAAAATTCAGCAGGCAAAAACATATTAAATATATACAGCTGCGTTCCAACGTCAGAAATTGATTTTTGACAGTAGTTATATAAAAACTTATTGATAACCGTTCGCCTTTAATCGTTGACATACTGCTTCGGAAATGGTAATATTTACTAAATATACTGTTTGATGGGGGAAGAACAAATGAGGAAAAAATTCAGTAAAATTCTGAGTATCATTCTTGCAGTGTCAATGATGCTCGGCGTTGTACCCTTCGCGGGCATTACTGCGTTTGCGGAAGATGAATTTGTAATTGATGAAAACGGCGTTCTCACCGCCTACAACGGCCCCGGCGGCGATATTGTAATCCCGGACGGAGTAAGGAAAATTGCAATTGGTGTGTTTTATGAAAAAGACATTACAAGCGTCATTATTCCTGACAGCGTTACGGATATTGGTGAAGCGGCTTTTTTAAACTGTTCTTTACTTACAGAAATAATAATTCCTGGCGGCGTTTCCACTATTGGTGATATGGCTTTTTGCGGTTGTTCCACACTTGCGAAAATAGCAATTTTGGGCAGTGTTACATATATTGGTAATTACGCTTTTCGGGAATGTTCAGCTCTAAAAGAAATAGCAATTCCTGACAGTGTTATGTATATTGGTAAAAGTGCATTTGAAGAATGTTCAAGTCTTAAAGAAATAACAATTCCTGACGGTGTTACAAGTATTGAATATAGAACTTTTTTAAATTGCTCAGAACTTACAAGTATAACAATTCCCGACAGCGTAACCAGCATTGGCAGCAACGCATTTTTTGGCTGTGGTGAACTTGTAAGTATAACAATTCCCAACAGCGTCACAAGCATTGGTGAAGGTGCTTTTGCTTGCGTGAAATTGACAAGTGTAACAATGAGTGACAGTATCACATCAATCGGTCAAGAAGCATTTGATTGCTATAGACTTGAAACGGTATATTATCCGTGCGACAATGACGAATCAATAATCGAAGGTCAGATGAGTGCATTCGGAAATTACACATACGTTCCGCTTCATACCCTTGTCGACGGTGACTATAAGGACAACGGCGACGGCACGCATTCACAGCTCTGCTCTGTCTGCAATGAATATGTTGAGCCTGACGTTCACACTTATTCCGATGACATATGCACAGCCTGCGGCGCGGTTAAGCCGATAGAACCCAACTATCTCACATTTACAGCACTTGAGGCAAATACAACGGTAACGGTTGAGCATACAAGCGGCACTGACTGGCTGCCCGATTTATTCTACAGCACAGACGGCGAAACATGGACGGCTGTTGACTGGAATGAAAGTATTTCCGTCACACTCGCTGATATCGGCGACAAGGTATATTTCAAGGGCACAAGCGGTACCTTCGGCAACTCTGAGTCGAGCGGTATGAATTCAGTCACATTCGGCGGAAGCGGAAAATATGAAGTCAGCGGTGATATCACAACACTCCTTGACGGAACAGGAAATGTTAAAACGCTGACAGAGAATTATGTGTTTGATAGATTGTTCTTTGAAAATAAGGCACTTGTTTCAGCCGAAAATCTGATTCTTCCTTCAACCACACTTTCTCCCGGCTGCTACGCCTCGATGTTCAACGGCTGCGAGAATCTTCAGAAGACACCTGAGCTGCCCGCAACAGAGCTTGCGCCTCGTTGTTATTACTTTATGTTCTATGGCTGCACAAGTCTTGAAACTGCACCGGAACTTCCTGCAGCTGTACTTGCAGAAGACTGTTATGCTCTTATGTTCACAGGCTGTGCAAGTCTTACGGAAGCACCTGAGCTGCCCGCAACAGAGCTTGCTATGTACTGCTATGCTGAAATGTTCGAACGCTGCACCGCACTTGAAAAGGCGCCGGAGCTGCCTGCAACTGAGCTTGCGGAAAACTGCTATGGAAGAATGTTTGGAGAATGTACAAACCTTGAAGCGACACCTGAGCTTCCCGCAACAGAGCTTGCTGAAAACTGCTATGAAGAAATGTTCGCGGGATGTACAAATCTCGAAAAGGCTCCGTATCTTCCTGCTGAGGAGCTTGTAAGCGGATGTTATACCGGAATGTTTGACGGCTGCTCAAAGCTGAACTACATTAAGGTTAACTTCACCGACTGGTACGATGATGAAGATTCTGCTCCCGCAACAGAAGGCTGGGTCAGCGGAGTTGCTTCAACAGGTACATTCATCGGACCTGACGGACTTGACATGACAATATTTGACGACGACCATGTTCCTTTCGGTTGGGACGCTCCCGTTAAATACAACATTCAGGCAACCGGCGGCGCGACTGTATCGCAGAAGCTTGTTGAAGAAAAGTCTGAAAAATACTACATCGCAACCGTTAAAATCAAGGAAGCCGACGGCATCAGAGCAAACGGCGACTGGTTCGTTTACTGGATAGACGAAAACGGAGAAATCGTAAGCTCCTACTCGACCTACAGCTTCTTCACGGTTAAGGATACAACCCTCACTCCCGTTTATG
>JAZUDP010000161.1:0-11892 GCA_045639705.1 Acutalibacteraceae bacterium | reverse complement strand
GTAAAAATATGTATAGGAGTATTTTGTATGATACAGTTTGAAGAATTAAGACTCCATCTTCTCGATTACGAAGATAAACTTAAAGAGCTTGGCGAGGCTCTCGGTCTTGACAGCATGAAGGAGGAAATCGTTTCTCTTGAGGAAAAGACCGCACAGGACGGCTTCTGGGACGATATCGCAAATACCCAGGTTGTTCTGCAGAGAATTGCCGCTCTCAAAAATAAGGTTGCTAAATATCAGAGCCTTTCCGCCTCGTTTGACGACACTCTTACGATGATTGAGCTTTCGGACGAAGAGGAAGACCTCGATATGCTTGAGGAATGCCAGAGCAGCGTTAACGAATTTGTCAGAGAGCTTGACGAACAGACGCTCAGCACTCTTCTTTCGGGCGAATATGACGCCAAGAACGCCGTTCTCACCTTCCATGCCGGCGCAGGCGGAACAGAGGCGCAGGACTGGAATCAGATGCTTGTCAGAATGTACACCCACTGGGCGGAGCAGCATAATTTCAAGGTCAGCATGGTTGACTTCCTTGACGGCGATGAAGCGGGACTTAAATCCGCGGTTCTCCGCATTGAGGGCGAAAACGCCTACGGTTATATGAAGAGCGAAGCAGGCGTTCACCGTCTTGTCCGCGTTTCCCCCTTTGACTCCTCGGGACGCAGACACACATCCTTTGCATCTCTTGAGGTTATGCCCGAAATCGACGATACCGTTGAGGTTGAAATCAATCCCGAGGATATCAGAATGGAAGTTTACCGTGCGTCAGGCGCAGGCGGACAGAAGGTCAACAAGACATCCTCCGCCGTAAGACTTATCCACATTCCCACAAACATCGTTGTCTCCTGTCAGGTTGAAAGAAGCCAGCATCAGAACCGCGAGGTTGCCATGAGAATGCTCAAGTCAAAGCTTCTTGAAATCAAAGAGAGAGAACATCTCGATAAGATTGAAGACATCAAGGGCGAGCAGAAGGAAATCGGCTGGGGCAGCCAGATACGTTCCTATGTTTTCATGCCCTACACGCTTGTAAAAGACCACAGAACAGGCTTTGAAATCGGCAATATCAACGCGGTCATGGACGGCGAGCTTGACGGTTTTATCAACGCTTATCTCAAGCAGGAATCTCTTAAAGAGCTTAACGGCTAAAAATTTCAAAGGGGTGCTTTTAATGAATATCATCGATATTTCAAGACCCTTGCTTACCACAATAGAATATCCGGGCGACCCCGAAACGAGGCTTGACACGGTGCGCTCAATCGCAAACGGCGATGCGTGCAACCTGTCGGCTGTATATGCGTGCGTGCATACGGCGACGCATGCCGACGCCCCCTCCCATTTTCTTGAGGACAGCGAAACAATCGAAGAGGTCGACCTGAGCAAATACATCGGTCACTGCACGGTCATTGAGGTTCCTCCCGGAGTTATCACGGGCGAGTATGTCAACAGATACTTCCCGAAAAACTGTGACCGTCTGCTGATAAAGGGTGATTCACAGTCCTTCTTTATGGAAAGCGCGGTTTATGAGCTGCTGGATTCGGGCATCTGCCTTATCGGCACCGACGCGGATTCCGTAGGAAAGTCGGGAAATCAGATGAAACCGCATAAAGCATTTCTTCAGAACGGCGTTGCGATTGTCGAGAACCTTGACCTGTCGGCAGTTGAACCCGGTGACTATTATCTTATTGCACTTCCTGTCAAAATGGGCGCAATCGACGGCGCACCCGTCAGAGCGGTACTCATTGACGACTATATTCTATGGAATAAACTGAACTGATATCCCGGAGGTGTACCCTGTGAAAAGGGCATTTGATTTTATTATTAGTTTCTTTTCTTTAATAATACTTTCTCCGCTGTTTATTGTAATCAGTCTGCTGATTCTTGCTCTGGACGGACATCCTGTATTTTTCAAGCAGGACCGTGTCGGAAAAGACGGAAAAATATTCAAGGTCTATAAATTCCGCACCATGAGAAACGGCACGGGCGATTTCGCAACGGCAGAGCTTAACGACGCCGAAGAGAAAATTACGAAAACGGGCAGATTCCTCCGCTCAACGAGCATTGACGAGCTGCCTCAGCTTTTCAATATCCTTAACGGCACAATGAGCCTTGTCGGTCCCCGTCCGCTTATTCCCGCTGAAGAGGAAATACACAGGCTGAGAAAAAAATACAATGTTTACAGCGTTACCCCCGGCATGACAGGCTGGGCTCAGGTAAACGGCAGAGATAACATTTCAATCGAAAAAAAAGCTCTGCTCGACAAGGAGTATGTCGAAAAGCAGAGCATGCTGTTTGATATTAAAATAATATTTATGACTGTGGGAAAGGTTCTTAAGCAGAGCGATATCAAGAATTAAGCCAGTCCGAGATATTCCTCAAGCGTGACTCCCTTTGAGGTTATTTCATATGCGGCTTCCTTGCCTACATATCTGTAATGCCACGGCTCATATACAACCTTTGTGATTTTCTGCTTTGCCTCATCCTTCGGATAGCGCAGAATAAATCCGTATTCAACCGCGTGTTCCTTAAGCCACTCGAACTCCTCGCAGTTTTCAAAGCTTTCGGAAAGAGAGCATATATCGACCGCAAGACCCGCGTTGTGTTCGCTTGCACCGGGAAGCATGATAACCTTTGCAGCTTCGACCGTCGCTTCATTTTTATCCATGCCCTCATCCATGTAGGTCCGGATACGGTCTTCAAAATTTTTCTTCTGACGGTCATACGATCTGTAGCCCGAAACAGGAGTAAGCGTTATGCCGTCCTTAAGAGCGGCGTCATACATTGCGCGGTAGTACGGTGCGACACGGCTGTCAAGCGTTACGCCGGAGCCTTTTACGATTTCCTCAAGAACGGGCGGAACATATCCCTCGGGCAGACAGTTGTCGCCGTTTACGATGATTTTTGAAACATCAACGGACATGTCTGTGGTTTTCGGGAAAAATCCCGCATAGCCGTATTCGTAGTCCTCGGGATTAATCGCCTCGGTGACCTCCGGCTTTTTTACATCGGCCGCCTCGGTAACATTTTCTTCCGACGGTACGTTTTTCGGCGTGCCGGCTGATTTGAAATTGCCGTGAACCAACGCCGCGCCTCCGATTGCCGTAAGCGCAATTATGACAAGCACTGACTGCAGTGCTATTATTTTGATTATACGGGGCGTAATTTTCTGATTCATATGCTCAGTCCTTAATTTTTTGATACTCTTTTATTTTATTAGTAAATTAAGTCAATGTCACCCGACTTTGAATAATTTTATAAAAATAGCTGAAAGGAAGATTTTTAAATGAAATCAACTGAAAGTGTAGCGAAATACGATTCAGAAGTAAGACTCTACACAAATTATGCAATTAAAAACATAAAAACCATCTGCAAAAACTTCGGTCCGAGACCCGTCGGAAGCGAAGCCGAAAAAAATGCTCAGGAATATCTGAAAAAAGAGCTTGAGACAACCTGCGACGAGGTTGTCCGTGAGGAATTCAAATGCTCCGACAAGGCTTTCATGGCATGGGTTCCCATCTGCGCGATATTCATTATAATAGGTCACGCGTTTCTGACCTTCGGACTTCCGATAGTTTCACTTGCTCTCGCGGCGGTTTCTCTTTTGCTTATTGTTCTTGAATTTATTTTCTACAAGCCCGTTCTTGACGCTTTCTTCCCGAAAAAAACCTCGGGCAACGTTATGGGTATCCGCAAATCCGCGGGCGAAACAAAGAGAAGAATTATCCTTTCAGGTCACACCGACTCGGCCTTTGAGTGGACCTTCACCTACCACGGCGGCAGACCCGCCGTTCTCGGCGTAATAATCACCGCCGTTCTTGCAATCGTTGTTATTCTTGCCGGCGGTATCTATTCTCTGGCAACAGGCAGCGAGGGAATTATCTGGACTGGCGACAGCGTTCTGCTCAAGGTTCTCGCCGTTATTTCCTATGTAACCGTTCCCGTACTTATCCTCGGCATATTCTTCACAAATTACAAGCGTCCCGTTACAGGCGCAAACGACGACCTTTCGGGCTGCATGGTTTCCGCAGCTGTTCTCAAATTCATGGAAGCAAATAAAATCCGTCTTGAAAACACAGAAATCCGCGTTGTTATGGCAGGCGGCGAGGAAGCAGGTCTCCGCGGTTCAAAGGCATGGGCAAAGGCACACGCCGACGAAATAAAGAACGATGGAATCGAAACGGTATTTGTTGATTTTGATACCGTGCGCGAGCATGAATTCATGGCAATCTACGACAAGGACATGACAGGCGTTGTAAAGAACGATGTAAAAGCGGCAAAGCTTGTTCAGCAGGCGGCGAAGAATGTCGGCTTCGAGGTTCCCATCAAGGCTATCGAGCTTGGCTCAACCGACGCGGCGGCTATTTCACAGGCAGGTCTCTCCGCAACCGCATTCACGGCAATGGACCCCTCCCCCGCACGTTATTATCATACGCGCCTCGATACCGAGGACAATCTTGACCCCAAAACTCTTGAAATCGGACTTAAAATTGCTCTTGAAACAGTTTATCTCTTTGACGAGCAGGGACTGAACTGACATGAAAAAAGATTTTAAAAAGCCGTGGATAGTTTTCTATCTTATTTCCGCGGCATTCTATGCCGTATCGGTTTTCAACTTTATCGATAAGGACAGCTCGCAGGCTGTTATATGGATGTGTCTCGGTTCAACCTTTCTCTGTCTGGGCTCCGTTGAGCTTTCAAAGAAGAAAAAATCCGACGGCAGGGACGACGCGGACGATAATTCCAAAAATTAATTGCAATTTATTTTTTCCTGTGTTATAATCTTTATATTATTAAGCTAAGGAGTGGTTGTGCATGAACAAAAAGCTTCTCAGAGTGCTGTCATTTGCACTGGCGGCAGTTATGCTTTTTTCATTATGCTCATGTGATACATACGAAGAGGAAGACGATAAAATAAAATACGCTTCCGAGGTTCCCTCAGGCACTGAGGCTATCGTTGCGAGATTCAACGATGTTATCGCTTCCGCAAAGGCAGGCAAGCCCGCAATCAAGTACAGTCTTAAGCAGGGTACGGGCAAGTGCGAGTGCGAGAACGAATATGTCAAGGCTTCCTTCAAGACCGTTGCAAATATGATTACCAAGGAAAGCTTCGGCATGGAGACAAAATTCGGCGAGGACACAACGGATATCTTCCCGCTCATGGGCAAGACCGAACCCGCCGTTATCGCGGTTTCCGACATCCGCTCGGCTTATATTACCGACAATGCGAACGACAAAACATATAATATTGTCATCAAGCTCAACTCTGAGGACAACCCCGAGCAGGACGGCAGCGTTTACGGCAAGCTTTACAAGATTGAAAAGGACGAGGATATCCTTAAAAACTTTGATGTTGTAAAGGACCTTATGACAGCCGAAAAGTACAGCGCGGTATATAAGTCAGGCACAATCAAGGCTGTTATCGACAAGGCGTCCGACCATATCGTCAAGCTGGAGCTTGCGCGCGATATAAATGTCACAACCGAGGTTACGGGACACGGCACAATTGAAAGCATCGGCACTGTTCCGCTTTCATTCGGCTACAACTCAACAGCCAACTATGAGCTTGACTGGGACAATCCCGGAACAGAGGCTATTGAAGCTTAAACATTAAATATCAAAGAACCTGTCTGCGGGCAGGTTCTTTTTTGTTGCAAGTATTATAATAATATAGTATTATATTCAGCGGAGGCGATACTGTGACACACAAAGAGATTTTTTCCGATGCCCGATGGCTTATGCCGCCGCGCGATACGGACGCGGCTCTGTTCCGCTCCGTCTTTGACGCTCAGAAAGGCGAAAAGGCTGAGATTACGATAAGCGGACTGGGCTATTTTATTCTGTATATCAACGGCAGGCGTGTAGGCAGGGACGAATTTGTACCCGCTGTTTCCGATTATCACGACCGTCCCGATATGGCGCTGAGCTATCCTCTCAACGACGAGTGGTCGCACAGAATTTACTGTCTGAAATACGATATTTCGGATTATCTCTGCGACGGCGAAAACGTAATCGGAATTATGGTCGGCGGCGGATTCTATCATCAGCTTCAGCGGCTTGCCGAGGGTACTGTTTCCTACGGCAGGATAAAGGTCTGCTACAGGCTTGATATCGGCGGCAGAGAAATTCTTTCAGATAAAAACGCCGTATGCAAAGCAGGATTTTTCGTAAAATCCAATCTTTTCCACGGCGAAACGCACGATTACACGGGCTTTGACCGGAAATGGAATACCGCCGGAGCCGATGTGAACGGCTGGGAAAAGGTTCTGACGGGCAGCGCGCCGAAATCGGAGTATTATATTCAGAGCTGTCCGACGGACAAGGCTGTTGAAGTTTTAAAGCCTGAACTTGTAAAGAATTTCGGAAGCTGTTCCGTATATAAAATTGAAAAGAACATCACAGGTTATCCCGTAATAAAGGTTAAAGCGGGCGAAACGGCGGAGCTTGAATGCGCCGAGGAAATCCTTGAGGACGGCAGCATCGACAACACCTCCGTCGGCTACGGAGAACAGCGCGAAATTTTTAAGGTTACTGCGGACAGGGACGGCGAATATCATCCGTATTTCTGCTGGTTCGGATTCAGATATTTTTCGCTGACAAACAATGCCGAGCCTGTTGAAATCCGCGTTATTCATTCCGATGTAGAGGTTACATCGGCGTTTGAATGCAGCGATGAAACGCTGAACTGGTACGCAAAAACATTTATAAATACTCAGCTCTGCAATATGCACGGCAGCATTCCCTCGGACTGTCCTCACCGCGAGCGTCTCGGCTATACGGGCGACGGTCAGCTCACCTGCGACGCGGTTATGACCCAGCTTGACGCGGAGAGCTTCTACCGCAAATGGATTTATGACATCTGCGACTGTCAGGACAGGAACACGGGACATGTTCAGCACACCGCGCCTTTTCAGGGCGGCGGCGGCGGTCCCGCAGGCTGGGGCGGAGCAATAATAAACGTGCCTTACGCCTTCTACCGTCATTACGGTGACAGGGAATTCCTCAGCGAGATTTTCCCGAAGATGGAAAAATTTGTCGATTACATGGAGAGCCGTACAGAGGACGGACTGATTGTCCGCGAGGAAAAGGACGGCTGGTGCCTCGGCGACTGGTGTACACCGCAGAAAATCACCGTTCCCGAACCGTTTGTCAACACAACGATGTTTATCGTTCAGCTTGAAAGACTCGGCAGGCTTGCCGCCGCTATCGGCAGAAGCACGGAGCGCTATGAAAAGCTGGCTGAAATCTACCGCGCCGGCATAAAGAAAAAATATTTTGACGGCGTCGGTTATCTGAACGGCCTTCAGGGCGCGGACGCGTTTGCAATGCACTGCGGTCTGGGCAATGAAAAAATTCTTGACCGCCTCTGCGCAAAATATGAAGCTCTCGGAGAATTTGATACGGGCATTTTCGGTACGCCGATTCTGCTTGATGTGCTTTACGGCAGCGGCAGAGGCGCACTTGCGACAAAGCTGCTTGCCAATAAGAACACCGTTTCATTTGAGACAATGCGCCGCGCGGGGGCGACAACGCTGTGGGAAAACTGGAACGCGGAATCCTCGCATTCACATCCCATGTTCGGCGCGGGAACAGCATATCTTTTCAGCGAAATTCTCGGAATAAAGCAAACGGAAAATTCCGTCCGCTATGATGAAATCATTATCAGTCCCGTATTTGACGGACTTGACTATGCAAAAGGCTTCATAGCAACGCCTCACGGAAGAATTGCCGTTGAATGGAAAAAGGAAAACGGAAAAATCAGCGTTCAGACCGATATCTGCGGTCAGATAAAGGCGTCCTTTGCTTCCGGCGGCAAAACCGCTCCGCTTAATGCCGGACTTAATGAATTTATTATATAACCCGTAAATCAAACCGTTTTCCGCACAAGCCCGGCGTCGGTATTCTTGCGGTTGTTTTTCATAACGCAACAATATATTGTATGGAAAAAATGTATTTCAGAAAAAGGAAAAATATATTTCCAAAATCCTTGACAAACCCCGCATTTACTGATATAATTTCAAGGCTGTAAAAATCTGACTTACAGCATCCTTGCCGCTTCGGCGGCCATAATGACCAGAAGGAGGTGCTTTTAAATGGCAGTAGGTAACTATGAGGCTATGCTCGTTTTCTCCGTTAAGGAGAGTGATGAGGCTGCAGCAGCTCTCGTAGAGAAGTTCAAGGCTCTTATTGAGAAGAACGGCACTGTTGAAAGCGTTGACGAGTGGGGCAAGCGCAAGCTCGCTTATGCTATCAACTATGAGACAGAAGGCTATTACGCTCTCTTCACATTCACATGTGAGCCCGAATTCCCCGCAGAGCTCGACCGTGTTCTCAACATCACAGACGGCGTACTTCGTTCACTTATAATCAAGAAATAAGGTGGATGCGACATGATTAACAACGTTGTATTAATGGGTAGACTTGTCGCAACACCCGAGTTGCGAAATACCCAGACAGGCGTTGCCGTAACATCGTTCTCAATCGCTGTTGAACGTGCGTTTGCACGCGCAGGCGAACAGAGACAGGCTGATTTCATTGACTGCGTCGCATGGAGAAACACAGCTGAATTTATTTCAAAGTATTTTCAGAAGGGTTCAATGATTGCGATTACAGGTTCAATTCAGACCCGTACCTATGACGATAAAAACGGCAACAAGAGAAAGGCTACGGAGATTATTGTTGACCAGGCAAGCTTCTGCGGCTCAAAGGCCGAAACAGGAGCAGGCGGTTATCAGGCTCCCGCAGCAGCACCCGCTCCCTCATTTGCAACCGGTTCTGACGGTGATTTTGAGGAAATTTCGGGTGATGACGATCTCCCGTTCTAAAACGGTGACCGTCCCTATTTTATAAGGAGGTATTTTACAATGGCTTACGAAAAGAACAACGGCCGTCCCAACAGAAAGGGCCGCAAAAAAGTTTGTTCATTCTGCGTAGATAAGGTTGAATGCATCGACTATAAAGATGTAAACAAGCTTAACAAGTACACATCCGACAGAGCAAAGATTCTCCCCCGTCGTGTAACAGGTACTTGCGCAAAGCATCAGAGAGAGCTTACAACAGCTATCAAGCGTGCCCGTCACCTTGCTCTCATGCCCTACACATCAGACTGATAAAATTTATCATTTTATATCGGAAAGGCCGAAAGGTTTTTCCGATATTTTTATTTGTCCGCTCTGTTTACATCCGGCAGAGCTTTGTGTTATACTGTTAAAAATAAACCGAATCAGAAAGAAGACAGCGTTATGGGCAATCAGCCGTCAGTAAAAGTCAATTCCGTTTTTGATATCGTCAAATTCGTTCTCTGCTTTGTTGTTATGGCAGTACACACCTCCCTGCTTCCGCACTATCTTTATCCGTGGCTTCGTATTGCCGTTCCGTTGTATTTCACTATTTCATCCTATTTCTTCTTTTCCAAAATAAACAGAACTCCCGATAAGGAAGGGCAGAAAAAAGCGGTTCTTACATTTATAAAAAGAAATCTTCAGCTTTACGCCTTCTGGTTCATTGTGCTTCTGCCGTTTACCCTGAAGCTGAAAAGCTGGTTTAAAACAGGTATCTCCCTCAAGGGAATCCGTCTGTTTTTCAGAGATTTGATTTTTTCAAGCACCTTCAAGGCCTCGTGGTTCATTTCCGCTCTGCTTCTGGCGGTAATAGTAGTTTATTTCTTATCGAAAATATTCAACGATAAAATAATTATCGGAATTGCGGTCCTCAGCTTTGTATTTGTCTGTTCATGGTCTTCCTACATTCCTTTTCTGGATGATTACAGAATCGTAAAGCTTTTTACCCATTACTATGAATTGTTATTCAACAAGCCTTTTACAAGCTTCCCCGCGGCGATGCTGTGGGTGGTCTGCGGAAAGCTGTTTGCGGAAAAGAAAATAAATATAAAGCCGAAGGTCGGCATTGCCGTTCTGATTGTTTCCTCCGCAGCCCTTTATACCGAAAGCTATCTGCTTGAAAAATATACATGCCGCTACGGAATGGACTGTTATTTTTCTCTTGCTCCGCTCTGTATTTCCGCATTCGCTCTTCTCTGTCAGATAAAGCCGTTTCAGGTCAGCTGTTCGGTTATTCTCAGAAAAATCAGCACTGTTGTATATGCTCTGCACAATACGGTTGCGTATACTCTTTTCGGTTACATAGAAAAAAACGATAAAAACGTAACTGTTTTTCTTATTACGCTTGCAATTACAGTATCGGTCAGCGTACTGATACTCCTGCTTGAAAGATTCAGACCGTTCCGATGGCTGAAATATTCACATTAACCGTCTGAAAAAAGTGTTCATTATAAATTAAAAAGGCAGGTCCGGGAAATTTCATCTCAGACCTGCCTTTATTCTTTTTATTTTTACCGCTTCTCTACGGTTGCCTTCGAGCAGCTGATAAACTTACGCGCCGTCGGGGAAAGCGAAGCCTTTGACCTTACGATAATTCCAAGCTCACGGAACGAACCCGTATCAAGCGGCTTGGCAATGTAATTTCCCTGTATGCCCTCAAGAATCATCTTCGGCATTATACTTACACCAAGCCTGTGACTTACCATTGAAACAACGGTCGCGTCGTCAAGCGCCGTCTGGAACATTTTCGGGCTGACATTGTATGTCTTCAGCAGTTTAAGAATATCAAAATCCGAGCCGTAGGTCGGTACAAAAAACGGCTTTTCATCAAAATAGCTGAGAGGCACTGCTTCTCCCGTGAATTTGGTATCGGACGGAAGCACGGCATAAAGCGGGTCATTGTGGAGATGAATCCACTCGCAGCGGCTGTGTTCCTCCCTGCTGCCGAAGCCCATGTCCATTTCGCCCGAGGCAACAAGGGAATACATATCCTCGAGGCGTTCAACAACATGAAGCTCTATTTCCGTTATGGAGTTTGTCTCGCTGAATTTGTTGATAATTTCGGGAAGCCAATGGTTTGTAATGCTTGAATACGATGCGATGCGAAGGATTTTATCGTTATTCAGTCTGATGTTTTCAATTGCGTTGTTCAGTGCGCTGCCCGCCTCTGTAAACTGCTTCATATACGGCATAAGCGCCTCGCCTGCCGATGTGAGGGAAACGCCTGCCTTTGAACGTACAAGGAGCGTTATTCCGAGTTCCTTTTCAAGACGGCTCATCATATGAGTCAGTCCCGCCTGAGTATATCCGAGTTCCTCCGCCGCCCTTGTAAGGCTGCCAAGCTCGATTGATTTTAAAAGCGCCTCAAATTTAATAGAATCCATAATGTTATCACTCCGTATTTATGACACTTTGTAATATATATATTATATTATGTAGTTTTACATTTTGCAACAGTTATTTTATAATTAATTTACAAATTTTTCATTTATCGCAAGTTGTAAAAATTTGCGAAGAAAAGGAGTAATATTATGGCACAGTTAAAAAGACAGTACGGTCTGATTACTGCTATCTGCATGGTTGTCGGCATTGTTGTCGGCTCCGGTGTTTTCTTCAAGGCTGAGGTAATGCTCAAGCAGACAAGCGGTGAGCTTCCCACAGCTCTTCTTTCATGGCTTATCGGCGGTATCGTAATGGTAATCAGCGCATACACATTCGCCATCATGGGTACTCAGTATGAAAAGGTTAACGGCGTTGTTGACTATTCTGAGGCTCTTGTAGGCAAGGGATACGCTTATTATGTAGGCTGGTTCATGGCTACAATTTACTATCCCGCAATGACATCCGCTCTTGCATGGCTTTCCGCAAGATATACAATGAATATCTTCGGCTTTGAGCTCAATTCAGCGGAAACAATGACTCTTGCCTGCTTCTATCTTGTTGCAAGCTTCGCACTCAATACACTTTCCTCAAAGCTTGCAGGTAAGTTCCAGGTAAGCACAACATTCATCAAGCTTATTCCCCTTGTTCTTATGGCTGTTGTAGGTACAATCTACGG
>JAZUDP010000160.1:0-17152 GCA_045639705.1 Acutalibacteraceae bacterium | reverse complement strand
TAAGGTCTGATGTGGGAGGGTAAAGTCCCACGAGAGTTATCAGACTTGAAAGTGCGGAAAGACCAAGAATACCTGCAATAAAAGGAGCAAAGCCTTTGAAATGCTCACCCATGTTTTCAAGGACAAGTGAATCCGTCTTTTCGACTATCCATTCAGCTATCATCTGACGGCGCAGACCGCCTTTTTCGCATATGCCGTGTGTCAGATAAAGACACAGGAAAAACAGAGCTAAAATTACCGCCCATGAATTGACCTGCGATTCGGTAATCGGCATATCCTGAAGCGGCATTTTAACCGTAAAGAATATGTTGGCTCCTGTAATTGAAATACCTTCCGATTCGGGATTGGTCAGCGCTCTTATTACAAGCGCGGCCGCAATCGGCAAAACGGAGCAGATAATGTATAAAGCGTCAACTATACGGAATTTGAAGCTTTTTTCTTTCATTATACTATATCACCTCCTTGTGAAAGGTGTTATTTATTCATCTTTATTTTTCTTGTCAAAATAGGGTCTGAAGAAAATCGCAATTCTCGGGAAAATAAGCGGAATAACAAAAGCAATAAGGCTGAAATGCTTTGAAAGTCCTGCGACAAACGCAAATGCGGCAAGCATGAAAAGACGCATCATCTGCGAAAATTTTACTCTCGTTTTCGCGTCCTCCTCACTTAAGCCGACAGCCTTCTGCACGGTGAGACCCATGAGAAAAAAGTTGAGTACAACAGCAATATATCCGAGCGCGTTGCCGAGAAGAACAGTGTAATCCCATTTGTGAATAATAAGAAAAACCGACTCCATAAGCATACTGAGGATAAAAGTAAATACGGCTATATATATTGTTTCCTTAATAACCGTTTTATCAATTTTCCGCATCATTTTATCCTCCCGAATATATAACCAGACTGACTTCAATATAATCTTAGTTATTATATCACAACTTTTTCCTTTTTTCCATATGCATTCAGTAAAATTTTATTATTTTTCCGTTTCGGGCAAAAACATAATTGCCGTATCGGCGGAGTGCCTCCGCTCCCTCGCCGGATGGGTGGTAAGCAGAAATAATGTTGCTAACCCGGCGAACAACCGCAGGTACTGCGGCAAATACCAATTTAACAAAGCATGTCTGTTCAAGCAGAAATCCCCGAATTTCTTCGGGGATTTCTGTGGAATTATTCATTTGTTACATCATGCTGTCAAGAAAATTTTCCGCTGACCTGACTGCCTTTTTTGCCATCTTCTTATAGTTTGGCTTAGAGCTTTTCACCGAACCGCCTATCCATGCGGCGATACCGCCGACAAGAAGGCCGAGACCCGCGCCCTTCATAATATCTGATGTTGACCAGCTCATTACGATTACCTCCGTTCTTTTTTCTTATTATTAACGAATCAGAATGCAATATTCTTCTGTTGATTTTTTTATTAATGATGATATAATTAAATAATCCATGATTAAACACAGGAGTGATATTCTTGGAAAAGCAGAAAAGAATTGCACTTATCAACGATATGTCATGCCTCGGCAGATGCTCGCTTACGGCGGCAATGCCGATTATTTCAGCCTGCGGCTTTGAAGCCGTTCCCCTGCCTACGGCCGTGCTTTCCGCCCACACGGAATTCGAAGGCTTTGTCTGCACCGACCTTACCGATAAAATGCAGGCAATAGCCGACCACTGGAAACAGCTCGGTACACGCTTTGACGGAATCTGCACAGGCTATATCGCCACAAAGGAACAGGCAGACATCGTGAAGCGGTTTCTTATTGATTTCAAAAAGAGCGACACCTTCTGCGTTGTTGACCCCGTCATGGGTGACAACGGCAGCTTTTATAAAAGAATAGATGAGGATTTTGTCAGCGAAATGCGGTTTTTCTGCTCAATGGCGGATGTAATCGTACCCAATGTTACCGAGGCGGAAATGCTTGCGGGCATGGAATGTACAAAGCCGCCGTACAGTCTTGACCATATCAAGGAGCTTATGCTTAAGCTCTGCTCAATCGGTTCTCCCAAAATTGTCATAACAGGCGTTGAATCTGATGACGGACAGATTGGCTGCGCGGTTTACGACAGCTTCACCCGCAGAGCAAATATGTTCTTCACGCCGAAAACGGACGGACGCTTCCCCGGCTCGGGCGATGTGTTCACGGCAGTGCTTACGGCGTCGCTCGTTAAAGGCATTGATTTCTTTGACGCGGTACAGATTGCAATGGGCTTCACCTGTGAATGCGTTGAAAAGACGGCTGAATCGGGCAGCGAAAGAAAATACGGTCTGGCTTTTGAGCCTTTACTTTCAAAATTGATTAAAGCGGTGAAATAATGGCAACCTTGAATATTGTACTTGTTGAACCCGAAATTCCGCAGAATACCGGAAACATTGCCCGCACATGCGCGGCAACGGGAACAAGACTTCATATAGTCGAGCCTATGGGCTTTAAAATTGATGACAGAAAACTGAAGCGCGCAGGGCTTGATTACTGGCATCTTCTTGACATCACATACTACAAAAATCTCGATGACTTTTTTGAGAAAAACCCCAACGGTCAGTACAGATTTTTTACCACAAAAGCGCTGAACAAATATACGGATGTCCGGTATTCCGACAATGTATATCTCTTCTTCGGAAAGGAAACAAAAGGACTGCCCGAAAAGCTTCTCTTTGACAATCCGGAAAAATGTGTGCGCATACCCATGATAAATAATTCTGCCGCCCGAAGCCTTAATCTGTCCAACTCAGTTGCAATTGCGGTTTATGAGGTCCTGCGTCAGTGGAATTATCCCGATTTGCTGTGCGCGGGAAAGCTGACTCAGTTCAACTGGGAAGACGCAGAATAAATAGCTTTTACTATTGACGAATTTGTCAAATATTGTTATAATTATGCCATTATGTATAAAAAAAGGGGGCGGCAGCTTTGGAACATAAAAAAGTTCTGTTGATAATCAACCCCTGCGCCGGAAAAAACAGCAAGCGCATCGGCGCACTTGATATCATGAACAAGCTGTCTTCTGCTGACTTTGATTTTGAGGTAAGAACTACCCGCTGTCAGGGCGACGCTACTACTATTGTAAAGGAAATCGGCGCAGATTACGATATGATAATCTGCTGCGGAGGCGACGGCACACTTAACGAAACAGTCAACGGTCTGATGAAGCTTGACAGACACATACCGATAGGCTATGTCCCCTCCGGCTCGACGAATGACCTTGCGGTTACTCTCGGCATTCCCACCGAGGTCGGAAAAGCCGCCGACCTGATTCTCAGCGAAAAAATCAACGGTTACGATGTCGGCTGCTTCAACGGAAGATACTTCAACTATGTGGCCTCCTTCGGCGTCGGCGTTGAGCTTTCATACAGCACACCGCAGGCAATGAAGAATCTTCTCGGGCATTCCGCATACATGATAAACGCATTTGTGTTAAAGCTTATTCCCATGCTTGTTCATCTCAAGCCCATACATATGAAAATCGAGTATGACGGGAATATTCTTGAAGACGACTTCTATTTCGGAGCTTTTTCAAATTCAACCTCCGTTGCGGGAATGTTTAAATATGACAATCACAATATCAAGCTTAACGACGGACTTTTTGAGCTTCTGCTTGTAAGAGGACTTAAGCGTAAAACCGAAGCCTTCAAGATGCTCGGCAAAATTATCAGGCAGGATTATGACGGCGAAAGAATCATGCTGATAAAGGCAAAGGATGTTAAAATAACCTGCGACGAAGCTATCCCGTGGACGCTTGACGGTGAATTCGGCGGAAACCACAGGGATATTGACCTTAAGGTAATACATAACGGTTTTGATATTTATTCCGACAATGACAAAATGTTCATAACCGAAGAAACAGAAACGCAGTGCTGAAGCACTGCGTTTCTGTTATTTTGCCGTATTAATATCTGCAAGCTTTATAAACGGACCGAAGGATAGCGTTTTGTGCGTTATTCTGCTGATACCGTCAGAGCAGACGGTTATTGTTGTGCCGCCGTTAAAGCCCACCTGGAAGCCCGAGGCCTTGCCGAGCTTCATCGTATAAGTAAGTCTTATGCCCTCATATACGATTGAAAAATTGTTCATATGCTCGTGACCGCAGAAAACATATTTTGTTGTTCCGCTTTCTTTCATCTCGCTGAACAGATCGCTGCGGAACGCATTGCCGTCGGCATCGTGAGCGCAGCAGACTTTTTCGTGCAGTGAGCCGTAAGCATCATAGCCGTCATTCCATTTCTTTGTATCGGCATTCCACGCCTCGTCGTAGGCAAACTGATATTCCGGAAGCGGAATATGCATGAAGACCGAAATTTCCGCATTATTGTCCGTGAGGCGGTTGATTCCGTCCGCTGCCCACCTGAACCACTGATTCTGCTTTTCGTTCGGGATATCATGATGGCTGTCCATCATAATGAGACTTTCGACAACTCTGTCACCCTCGGCGATATTGACGATGTAATTGCCTACTCCCATTTCGGGGTCGCCCTTCTGCATAAGGCAGTGCGGTGACTGCATCATTATTTCGGCAAGGAAATTGAGGTCACAGTTTGATTCATCGTCGTGATTGCCGAAAACGGGCGCCCACGGAACACCGAAGCTTTCCATAAGGTCGGTTATTCTTTTAATTGAATAGTAATCGGAATTGTCGCCGCAGACGATATCACCTGTGACAGTAATAAGGTCGGGCTTTGCTTCGGCAACAACACGCTTCATGGTATTGACATTGAAAACCGAAAGGAATGCACGGTAACCGTAATCTGAAAAATGCATATCGGTCAGATTAAGGATTTTAAAGTCCTTACCCTCTTCCTTCTGCAGAACAGCTGTGTTTTCAAGCTTATATTCCTCGTCAGCCGTCCATCTGTAATCGCTGACCGTGCCTGTATGACGCTCGGCACATACCTTTTCCTTATTAAAAAGAACCTGCAAAGACTGTTTCAAATCTGTCATCCTTTCGTAACCGGGGTCGCCTGCCATACCGAAAAACTGAGTCAGCGTCATAAGCACTGACATAAAAAACGCCGTAATTTTCTGCATTTTATCACCTGCTGAAAAAAGGGCGGTGCTTATTTCACCGCCCCGAATTAATGATTATTCTTCCTCATCGGTGAGGGAGTTTTTATTAATGGTTTCCGCAACCTTTACGCGTCTTTCGTTAAGCTCGCGGTACATTCTGTCACGGGTATCCTTGTCAACATTGTACCAGAACATCGGTATCATGCTTGACAGAACGAGGAACGCCGGAAGAATTGTTGCCATCGCAAAAATCCATTTCTGTGCGCGGAGCGGCTGACCGCTCTGCCTGCCGGGAAGAATGTGCATATATGCGTCCTGATCGTAGTCAATCCATTTTTTGTAAAGGGGCTGAAGAACGCCGTTGATACGGGCGGGAATCTTGCACATGAAGGCGCTCGCCGCTGAGAGCGTAGCCTCGTTTCTGTATCCGCATCTCCACTCGATATAGTCGTTGCATTCGTTGCTCATTTCGGTGATTGAAATGCTTCTTGCACCCCAGAATGTTGCATAAATGCACTCCCAGATTGCCGTTACGGGGAACATTGCGAGACGGCTCTGGAAGAAATACGGCTCAACCTTGTTCTTCGTCTTGAAGCAGATTCCGTAGAAGAACAGCGGAATGTAGAAGCTCTTGGCAAATACCTGGCTGACCATGTAAATCTGCTTTGTCGAGAAATGCTGAGTCAGCTTGTTGTACTTTGCAAAGGTTGTGGGCTGGAAGAAGAATGACGGAATACCCGCGAAGGTCTCGAAGGTTGTCATATTCAGAACCTGACGGTAATAGTCGTTGGTTGAAAGTCCTGTGCCGAACGAGCCGAGCGCGTTGGAAAGCATGTACATAAGTACGGGCTTATTGGAGAAAACGATCTTAAGGCTTTCGGCAATCTTCGGCTTCTCAATACGCTGATGAACTCTTTCCTTTGCCATTGTTACATACCATGTGATAACAAGAGCCGCGGCAACCGTTGTCAGCGGACCCATTACCATGAGGGTTTTCGCTATGCTCTGCGCAGGGTCGGTAACCGATTTGGACATGCCGTTCTTAACGATATCAAGAGTAAATTCAACGATGATATCGGGGATTCTTGAAAGAATGATGCTTACATAGCCCGAAAGCGCAATCAGTCGCCGTCTGTCGGACGGATAAGGCGTTATGGTTGAAATATATCCGCCGATTCCGACATCACGGAAGTTGCCGACCATTTCAATCATGAGGTCAAGAACTATGTAGATGATAAACTTGGATATATTGGTTCTGTCGTCAATAACCGACTGCGGCAGAATTGTAGGAAGAATCCAGTAAAGCGTTGCGATAAGTGCAAACGGAATACCGCCGAGGAAAATATACGGAACAAACTTGCCCCAGCGGGTACGGGTTTTCTCAACAAAAAAGCTGACGATAAAGTCATCAATGAAATCCCAGATACCGCCGATGATATTGTGAATCGACTGATATCTGAGGTCAACCTTAAGAACGCTGTCAACAAAAAGGTCCTTGTGTCCGTCAATATTGAAGCCGCGGAACGAGTCGAAAAGTATATATCCGATTGTTTCTTTTTTGTTTATAACGCGGCGGTCAGCGTCAACCAGCTCCTTAAGCTGATCATTGACCTGTTTCAGCTCCAAAGCTTCGGAGTCAAGTATTTTTTCTTCAGTTCTCATAATACGTTACCTCCGATTACTTTCTTTCCATGACTTTTTTCATGTTTTCTTCTTCTGCCTTTTTCTCTTTTGCTCTTACCTCTTCCTGAAGCTTTGTAAGAGCGGAAACCATTTTCTTACGGATTTCAAGCTCGCTTACGCCGTCTTCAACCATTTTGAAGTATTCGCCGCTGGGCAGTCCGCCGATAAGGCATTCGGTGTATCTGACAGTAATAAGGTTCTTTCTGTGAAGCACCTCATTATATACAATCAGGGCGATTATAAGAAGAATATACAGAATCATTCCGATTCCGACAGAAGCGGAAGCGCAGCCGGAGCCGAGAACCGATGTTGCTGTTTCCGGACCCCTGAAGGCAAGTGTTCCTGCAACTGCACCCGTAAGCGCACCCGCAAGCTTTACGCCGTTGATGATGTGATTGCGGAGCCTGCCGTGTTTGCCGAGGGACATGAACAGAAGGATAATACCCACCAGTATCAGAACCGCGGAAATAAGCATACCGGCAACGCCGATTGCCGCAAGGTCACCTTTAAGCGCATTGCCGAAAATATTACCGATGGGGACCTCGGAGATTACTTTATAAATATCCAATGCATTGAACGAATGTGCCGCGCCGCCTGCGTCGACGGACTTCCACAGCGGCAGGAAAAGCGGTCCGATTGCAATAAACGAAAGAACAATACGGATAATCGCAAATTTCGAGCCGAAGAAAGCCGCTTTGGCTCTGTCGATACCCGGCTGAGATTTTGCGTGTTCGATTTCAGCCTTTTCGGAATCGGCAAGCAGTCTTTCGTTTGCCTTGTAATAAATCATATTTACATGGCAGTCGGGACATTCGGGTTTCCAGTCTGTTAAGTGAAGCTTTCTGCCGCACTTGGGACAATTTGCCATATAGGGATTCCCCCTCTTCATATATTTATAATATTTTATCATAAACGCCGGAAAAGTTCAACATAAAAAATGCACGTTAATTGCCTCTTATGATTGATTTTTGTACATTCGCGTGGTATCATGTTTTCAGTAATATGAAATGAGGGGAAATTATGTCAGATAAATACACACCTTGCGTAATAATTCCGGGCATAGGTCAGTCAAAGGTTGAGCTTGTTGACGAAAACGGCAAAAAAATCAAAATGGCCTGGCAGCTTGATGTTGATACAGACGCCATTGTCAAAGAGCTGAAGCTTCCGCTTGCACGTTCAATTCTTCTGCGGAACGACCTCGGTCTTTCGGCAAAAATGAAGGATATCATATCTGAGGTTGTCGAGCCTATCAAGACAAACAACGACGGTACGATGAAGAATCATGTCAGAGTTGTCGACTATCCGCAGAGCCTTGCTGACTGCACGGAGGACGAAAGAAACTACATTTACAGAATGGTTCCCACACAGAAATTAACGGAAATTATCGGCGAGGACCACATGTACTTCTTCGCATACAACTCATTCGGCGAGCCCTACGAAACGGCAGGAATGCTCAACGATTTCATTCAGCAGGTTAAGAAAGAGCATAACTGCGACAAGGTAAACATTATACCCGTCAGTCTCGGCGGCGCGGTATCGGTTGCGTATTTTGACGCCTACGGCAGTCAGAACGATATTGACAGAGTTCTGTATTTTGTTGCGGCACTTCAGGGTACTCCCGTTATTTCCGACCTTATGTCGATGAACATCAAGCCTGAGCAGGCGCTTTCACTTGTTGAATTTCTTTTTCCGCGCAAGGTTGCGGAAATGCTCGGTAAGCTTCTCAGTCTGCTTCCCGAAAAAGTCAGCAGCAAGCTGATGTTCAGCGCGGTTGAGGGCATACTTGAACACGCAATCCTCACCTGCCCCTCACTCTGGAGTACAATTCCGCCGACAGAATATGAAAAGCTTGCGGCAAAGCTGCTGAGCGATAAAAAATACAGCGTACTTAAGGAAAAGACCGACAGGTTCTACAAGGCACAGAAGAGCTTCCCCGAATACATAAGAACGCTCGAGGCTCAGGGAACTAAATTTTTCGGAATTGTCGGCTACAATCTTCAGCTTCTCCCGATTGTCAAAACCGACACGGTAAGCTCCGACGGCATGATTAACACAGCCTCCGCCTCCATGGGCGCGACTGTTGCTCAGCTCGGCAAAAAGCTTGACAAGGCTCCCGACGGTGACTATATTTCCCCCGACGGCACGCTCGACGCTTCGACAAGCCTGTGGAAGGATACCGTATGGTATTTCAGAGACCAGCAGCACGACGCGACAGCCTACAATGATACCGCGCTTGCGGTTTCGGCAAGAGTGCTTTCCGACGAAAGCTTCACCTCGGTTTATTCAGACCCGAAGCTTCCGAGATTCGGAGTTGTTCAGGATAACAGAAAGTAATTTAATAAGATGATAAAATGTCATTCTCTGTTTTTCGGAGAGTGACATTTTTTGTCAGGCAATGATTATTTATACAATAATTCACTTTTGACTGTCTGATTTGTATTGTATTTACTTTTGTTTATGGTATAATTAAATTGGTAATATATAAATACAGAAGGGATAAAGCATGGATAAAAAAGGCTTTCCTCCGCGAAAAAAAGAAAAATACAGATTTCCCGAACCGCTGGCTGTCGAACTCAACAAAGCAGGGCTTGACACTGACGGTCTGATTTTCTGCTGCTCGGGCGATATGAATAATGACGGCGAGTTCAGGGATTCATGGCTCAGCTTTGACAAAAAGGGACTTTACATTGCCGCAGGCACACAGACTGTTGACAAATCGAAGAATAAGCGCAAAAAGCTTGAAACAACATACACGGTCGAGAATATTCAGTCAATTCCCATCGAAGACATTGAATCGCTTGCAACCGAAAGGTATGTCTCTTCGGGCAGACTGACTGCCGGAATGAACGGGGAAACCGTAAGCATCACGAGATTTTCAGTCGGAATGCTTGCGGATTTTGAGGCGTTCGCAAACACATTCAACACCTATAAGGAAACGGGCGAAATAAAGCTTCCCTCGGATTCCGAAGACGAAGAGCATAAATGCAAAAAATGCGGTGCGCCCTGCCCTCCTCACAAGGATTTCTGTCCGAAATGCAGTAAGAATTCGGCAACCTCGGTAAGACTCTTCAAATTCTTCGGCGGATATATTCCGCAGATTGCCGTTATCATTTTCTTTATGCTTTTAAGCGCGGTCGTAACGGTTTTCGTTCCGCAGATAAGCACACGCTCGCTGTTTGACAATGTGCTTGCAAACCCCGACGGCAGGACAGGCGAAGAGCTTCTCAAGGCTCTTGCGGTAATTGTTGCTTCAATTTTCGGTATACGCCTGCTTCACACGGTTCTGACGGTTATTCAGGAATATGTCACTGCGACTGTTATGCCGAAGGTTACATACAACATCAAGCTGAAAATTTTCGCCGCTATGCAGAGGCTTTCGGTCAATTTCTATTCTTCAAAGCAGACCGGCTCACTGATGGAGCGAATAGTTCATGACGCAAACAATATTTACTGGTTCTTCATCGAAGGCGTACCCCGCATTATCATCGACTCGGCAACGGCAATCGGAGTGCTGACGGTCATGTTCATTATGAGCTGGCGGCTTTCGCTTATTGTCATTGTCGCCCTGCCGATTATAATGGCAACTCTCATACTCGGCGACAAGCTGTTCAGAGGAATGCATCACCGGAATTTTATTTTCCGCTCCAAGGTTTCCTCCTTTGTAAGCGACAGCATAAACGGTCAGCGCGTTATCAAGGCATTTGCCAAGGAAAACGAGGAATATGAGCGTTTTGACAGGGTAAACGATGACATGCGAAAAGCGGAACTCAAGCTTGCGCTTTCCGAGGCGACGCTCATTCCCATTGTAGAGGTTCTTGTTATCATTCTTGCCGCAGTTGTACTCGGCGTCGGCGGCACATACGTTGTTGAGGGAAAAATGACAACGGGTACGCTTCTGAGCTACGTTGTTTATCTTGAGCTTCTGCGCGGTCCGTTTGAATTTCTTTCATGGGTTTCAAACTGGTGGTCGCGCTGCGCAGACTCCGCTCAGCGTGTTTTTGAGGTCTGCGACGCAGAACCCGAAATCACCGAAAAGGAAAACGCCGTCAGCTTCGGCGAGCTTAAGGGCGATATTGAGATAAACGAGCTTGACTTTGAATATGAGCCTGCCGTTCCCGTTATCAAAAAGCTTTCTCTTAAAGTAAACGCGGGTGAAATGCTCGGAATTGTCGGCAAAACGGGCGCGGGAAAAACAACAATCGCCAATCTTATTGCCCGTCTTTACGACGCAAAGGAAGGCAGCGTGAAAATTGACGGAATTGACGTGCGCGACCTTAAGCTGTCTGAAATCCGCGGAAACGTAGGCCTTGTCTCGCAGGATATTTACCTGTTTATAGGAAGCATTGCCGACAACATCAGATACGCAAAGCCCGACGCGACAATGGACGAGGTTATCGCCGCGGCAAAGGCGGCATATGCTCACGACTTTATCATGAAGCTTCCCGACGCTTACGATACAAGAGTCGGCGCAGGCGGTCAGAAGCTTTCGGGCGGTGAACGCCAGCGAATTTCCATAGCACGAACAATTATACAGAATCCGAAAATACTTATTCTTGACGAGGCAACCGCCGCCATGGATACGGAAACGGAGAGAAATATTCAGAATTCCCTTTCAAAGCTCAAAAGCGGCAGAACAACAATTGCCATTGCCCACCGACTTTCAACGCTGAGAGACGCGGACAAGCTTGCGGTAATTGACGAGGGTACAATAACCGAAAACGGTACCTTTACAGAGCTTATCAGCAAAAAGGGCGATTTCTACAAGCTGTACAGAATACAGCAGGACGCGCTTAAGGCTGTCGGAATTGCCGATGACGGCGACGGTTCAATGTTTAAAAAGGATGACGAGACAGAAGAAAAGAGAGGTGGCTGAAATGGCTGAAAACAAAGAATTAATCACAGCGGATTCAATTACTCCCGAAACGCTGAAAACGGAATACGTTAAGCCGGACAACTGCACATTTAACGCAAACGGTGAGTATTTTCTCGGAATGACGCTGAAAGGAACAGAGTATAAAAGAGTTATTCTTACAAGAGCCATGCCTCTTAAGGAACCCGAAAAATATATCTGCATAACCGATGTTGACAGAAATGAGCTTGGCGTTATCGAAAGTGTCTCCGATTTTCCCCCGGAACAGCAGGAGCTTATACGAAAGGAGCTTCTTCAGCGTTATTTCTGCCCGAGCGTAACGGAAATAACCGCAATCAAGGAGAAAATGGGTCACTTTTATTTTGATGTTCTCATCGGAGACTATGAACGCTCGTTCACAATAAAGGACCTTTCAAAAAACATCCGCTGCGCAGGCAATTCAGTGACGCTCACGGATGTTGACGGCAACCGTTTTGTTATATCCGATATCAATAAAATAAACCGGAAGAGCCGCCGCAAGCTCGAGCCTTACCTTTATTAAGGCAGGTGATTTCATGGTAAACAGAGTCGAATTTGACCTGACCCCCGGCGGTGTGCTGTGCAAAGGCAGTCTGAGCTTTGAGAACGGCATAATAACCTCGGAGGAAAACGGAAATAAAACAGAACTGAATATCCGCGGCATAAAAGAGCTTGTTCAGCGTATTTATGTCGGCTGCGGTCAGCTTGAGGCTGTAAAGGAAAACGGCAGCGGCGATATGGCAGACAGCACCGTTATCTGCCGCTTCAGCATGGCAAAGGCTGACGAAATCGGCGAATTCTGCAAGGTGGTCAACCATTACATAAACACGGGCGAAATGACCGAGCTTTCAACCGCAGGCTTCAGGGTATGTCCGAAATGCGGCAGACACTATGCAAAGGGACTTGAGGTATGTCTGTTCTGCGTTGAGAAAAGCTATCTTGTGAAAAAAACGGCGCAGATTGCGAAGCCTTATCTTAAGCCCATGCTGCTTGCAGGCATACTGATAACACTCTCTTCCGCGGCGTCAACGCTTGTACCCGTAATGAACGCAAGCCTTGTTGACAAGTATTTTTACGGTGCGATTGAAAACGGAGTCGGCAAAAAAGGAGTCTGGCTGACGGTACTTGCCATATGCCTTACGCAGATTCTCAGTCAGATTCTGCGCGTACTCAGTCAGCGCACGACAAATAAAATCAGCTGCGGCATGTCCGCCGACCTGCGTCTGCAGGTTTACGATAAGATTCAGCGGCTGAGCCTTTCATCCATGTCACGCAAAACCGCGGGCGACCTGATGAAGCGCATCACGAAAGATACCGAGGTTGTAAAAAGATTTATCACCGAGCAGGGAATCTACGCGCTTGAAAAGCTGATAATGTTCATTGTTGTTTTCATAATTCTTGTGAATATCAGCCCGTTTCTGACATTCCTTGTAATGATTCCCGTACCCGTTGTCGCTTTCCTGATTTCACGCTTCTGGAAATATATTCATGTAAGATACGAAAAGCAGTGGCGCTACGATTCCCGCTCCAATTCCATACTGCACGACATTGTCCGCGGCATAAGAGTTGTCAAAACCTTCGGCAGCGAGGAAAGGGAAATTGCAAAATTTGACAAGGTATGCAGGGACTTTGCAGATATTTCAACGAAAAACGAGCATCTGTGGGCTGTCACATTCCCGTTTCTGACATTCTTAATGGGAATAGGAGAATTCTTTGTACTGTTCTTCGGCGGAAAAATGGCAATTGAGGGACGGATGACGGCAGGTCAGCTGCTTGAGTTCACACTTTTCCTTACCTATATTTATCAGCCGCTCAGATGGCTTTCCTCCCTGCCGAGAAGACTCGGAGAAATGCAGACAAGCCTTATTAAAATATTTGAAATCCTTGACGAAAAGAACGAGCTGCGCGACAGAGATACAGTCAGATCCTGCTCGCTTGACGGTGATGTTGTCTTTAAGGATGTCCGTTTCGGCTACAAGGCTTATGAGCCTGTTCTTAAAAATATCAACCTTACCGTTCACAGCGGAGAAATGATCGGTCTTGTAGGTCATTCGGGCGCCGGAAAATCAACGCTTATCAATCTTATCATGCGCCTGTACGATACCGACGAAGGCTCAATCAGCGTGAACGGCGTTGACATAAAGGATATGTCGCAGAGCGAATACCGCGAAAAAATCGGCGTTGTTTTCCAGGAAACCTTCCTGTTCGCAGGCACGATTTATGAAAACATTGCATACGCGCGTCCGTCAGCAACGCCTGCCGAGGTTATCGCTGCGGCAAAGGCGGCAAACGCTCACGATTTCATCATGAAAACTCCCGACAGCTATAACACCGTTGTCGGTGAAAACGGACACAATCTTTCGGGCGGCGAGCGGCAGAGAATCTCCATCGCCCGCGCCATTTTAAGAAATCCCGAAATTCTGATTCTCGACGAGGCGACAAGCGCGCTCGACCCCGAAACCGAGGCGGCAATTCAGGATGCGCTTGCAAAGCTTGTCAAGGGCAGAACCACCTTTGCCATAGCCCACAGGCTTGCAACGCTCAAGAATGCGGACAGGCTTGTCGTTATTGAAAAGGGGCGTATCGCTGAGGTCGGCACGCACAGAGAGCTGCTGCTTAAAAACGGCATTTACGCAGGTCTTGTAATGGCACAGCAGAAAACATCAAAATTCAGCAATCAAATCAACTAAAAGGTGACCGAAATGAATTATATACAGCAGACGGACTGCAGGACATGGCAGTTCAGTGAAATTCCCGAGTTTAAAGGAGGCACGATATCCCCGATTTTTGCGGACTGCGGAACAGGACTGAGCAGAATTCCTGATTTTAAATCAAAGGACAATTCGTTCATGCACTGCTTCTGGAAGGTAAAAGCTGAGGACATCACAGCTTACATCGCTCTTCTTGAGACAAAAGGATTTGCAAAAACATACGAAAAAAATCTTGACGGGAATCTCTTTTATCAGTTTCATGTTTCAGACGGACTTTTTTACATTTCATACATGAAAAACGGTACGGCAAGATTTATTCTTGACCGCTGCCGCACGGCGGAAACAGGCAGCTTCGGCTATAGCGAGGCTGAGGAAAAGCACGGCGATACAAAGCTTATTCAGTATTCTCTGCATTACGATAAAATGATAAAAGGTGTAACCTGCGACTGCGGCATGAACTATATTTTCCGCCTGCATGACAACAGCCTTGTAATTATTGACGGCGGAGAAATGGAGCAGGCAACAGACCTTGCTGTTGACGATTACATGAATTTCCTGCATGAGCTGACTCAAACGGTTAAGGGTGAAAAGATGAGGGTATCTCTCTGGCTCTGCACCCATCCGCATAACGACCATTGCGATTTCATGGCAAAGCTCATCCGCTTCCACTCTGACGAAATCGATATTGAACGCACGGCCTTCAATTTCCCGAACCCGGAAAACACAAAGCATTCACGTTCAGTCGGTGCAGTTAAACAGAGACTCTGCAGTTATTATCCCGATGCGGAATATATAAAGCTCCACGCAGGAACCGTGTTCAACATTGCAAACGCGAAATTTGAAATTCTCGTTTCCGGCGAAGATGCGCTCGGACTTGAAGAAGACGACCCGTTCCCGTGGACTAACTCGACCTCGCTTATTTTCAAGGTAACAGCCGACGGTGTAAGTACAATCTTTCTTGCAGACTGCAGCGATGACAACGGCTCGGTTATTACCGATAATTATTCTGACGGGATGCTCACCTGTGATTTTCTTCAGGCAGCTCACCACGGAATCAATAAAGTCTATGATGTATATGAAAAAATTAATGCCGAAAAGGTTCTGCTTCCGCAGTGCAGAATGAATATGCATACCCGTTTTTCTGAGGTTTACGAACATCTCTGTGAGCGGTACGGCGAAGAAAACATCATATGGGCAAACGACGCGACGGATATCTTCACAATGAAAGACGGTAAGATTTCTGCCGAAAAGAAAGCCCATATCGGAACAGCCTATGATAAATCCGAATGGTAAATACATATAACCGTATTTGTATATTGACTTGACTTTATCTTTTGATATAATCAGATTAAAGGAGGTTTTCAGCATGAAAAAAACAGTAAAAATTCTCGCACTTGTTATGTCAGTTATTTTTGTTCTCCAGAGCTTTGCGGTTTCGGGCTACGCATTTGACAGCATGCCGCTGACCGAGGCTCAGTGGCAGAAGCGTTATGACTCTCTCAAAGACTCCAACACCCTTCCCCTGCTCTGCGTAGGCTCGGACGAAACTCAGTTGAACATCACATGGCACGCTGATAAAAAAGCCGCATATCCCGAGGTCAGACTTTCAAAGAAAGCGGACATGTCAGGAGCAAAGCTTTTCAAAGGTGAAACAGTGGCGGCGGAAAACGATGAGCAGCTTGTATGCCGCGTTACCATGACAGGCATTGAGGAAAAAACAACCTATTATTATCAGTATCACAGCGAAAAAGGCTGGAGCAAGGCGGCAAAGTACGAATCAAAAGCCTTTGACAGCTACAAGATGATGGTTATCGGTGACATTCAGATAGGCGGTCAGACAACCGACAATTCCGAAGAACAGTCAAGAATCGGTTATGTATGGCAGAGCGTGCTTGACGAGGCTCTTACGAAGAATCCCGATATATCCTTCCTGCTTTCCCCCGGCGACAACACCTCAACAGGTAAAAATGCCGACGAATGGCAGACGCTTATGATGCCCACATATGTACAGTCTCTTCCCATGGCGCTTGCAATCGGCAACCACGACAAGAAGGGCTTTACCTACAACTACTACACGAACATGCCCAACGAGTTTTACGGCAAATATTTTGAGGGACTTGACAGAGATTTCTGGTTCCGTTACGGCGATGTGCTTTATCTTGTATTTGACGCAACCTCGGGCAGCGCGGCTGACCACAGAGCTATGGCGGCAGAGGCTGTTGCGGCAAATCCCGACGCAAAGTGGAGAATTGCAACAATGCATCAGGCACTTTACGGCGCAGGCATTTCAATGCTTGACCCCGAAACGCTGATTCTTCTCAACGGCGTTTTCCAGCCTATTTTTGACATGTACAATATCGACCTTGTTCTTACAGGTCACAGCCATCTTCAGGGACGCTCGAAGTTCATCAGCAAGGGTCTGATTGTCGGCCCTGCAAAGAGCGGCAAGACATATACAAACCCCAGGGGCAGAATCTATCTCAACTCCAACGCATGCTGCGACCACGGCGGCATAAAGGGCAACATGTTCTCGGCTTATACATTCGAGGAAGGCGACACAACGACCTACACAACCATCGAGTTTGAAGGCGATTCAATGGCAGTCAAGACCTTCCGCGGCGACAACAGTGAGCTGCTTGACAGCATCACTATTGTAAAGACAAAGGAAAGAAAGGATTCAAATTTCCTTATTTTCTTAAAGCGCATCCCCTACGCGCTTGTTGAGCTTCTCGGTCTTATATACATGAAGATTGACGATGTTGTTGTTGAAATCCGCGGCGGACATTTTTAATTCGTATTAAAATATCGCGGCAAATATAATATCTGAACGCATAAGCCCTCTGAGCAACCCGTTCGGGCGGGTCCTTTCATTTTTT
>JAZUDP010000159.1:0-103767 GCA_045639705.1 Acutalibacteraceae bacterium | reverse complement strand
GACATGGCTACGATCCGACTTGCAGGCAACAGCATCGACCTCGGCACGCTGACAAGTCTTCTCGGTGCATTCTCAGGCAGAAGCATGCCTGCGGAATATGACTGGGTTGACACCGAGCTTATCGCTGACAAGGCCGAGGATATCGCAAAGGATTACCTTGACCCGTCGCGCATCAGAGCAACGGATAAGAACGGTACAAAGGTTCTCAGCCTTGAGGATGATGAATGGGCTCTTGTTCAGTCAGCAGAGCTTAATGTATTCGTAAAGGAAGGCGACGGATATATCGACCTCGGTCTTGACAATACATTCAATTGGGACGAGGATAACGATATGCTCCTTGACTTTGACGGCACATGGCTTACTCTCAACGGTCATGCCTGCGCATATTACCTTGTTTCCGATACGCAGAATGCCGATGAAAGCTGGACAACAGTCGGACGCATTCCCGCACGCCTCAACGGTGATTTCGTAAATCTCCGCGTTGTATTTGATGATGCTCACCCCGAGGGAATTATCACCGGTGCGTATCCGCTTTATGAGGATGATTCAATCGGTGTTCAGGCAAAGGGCAATATCGAGGTTAAGGCAGGGGATAAGATACAGCTTCTCTGCGATTACTATTCGCTTGACGGCAATTATTCCGATACTCATACGCTCGGAGATTCCTTCACTGTTCCTGAGTCAGGTCTCAGACTTCAGAATCTTACTCTTTCAGTCGAGGATAGCTATATAACATATACATACAGAATCACCGATATTTACGGCAACCATTTTTGGACACCCGTTGTCGGCTGATAAACAGAACAACAAGCTCCGGTGCAAAAATTCCGGAGCTTATTTTTATTGACTTTTCACCGTCATGTTGGTAAAATCAGAATATAAATTTCTTTCCGGATGGAGCTGACTGCTTATGAAAAAACAATCAATTATTTTATTGCTTGCCGCTTTTGTTCTTCTTTTTTCTTCCTGCGGCGGTCAGCATGAAAAAACCTCCGATAAAAAAGAAATAACAGTTTACGCGTCGGTAAACGGCGAGCAGATTATGTCGGATGAAATTGAGTATTTCAGCAGCCGGAGCAGGGGACAGATTATCAACGAGTATGCGGAAAAATACGGCGTAACGGATTTTTCGGATTTCTGGGACAAAGAATTTGAAGGCAGAACTCCTGCACAGAGCCTTGAGGAAGCTGCGCTTAAGCAGGCGGTTGAAGCGAAAATCAGGCTTGTGCTTATGCGTGAAAACGGAATCTATGACGATATTTCGTTTGCGGGACTTAAAAGGAAGGCTGAACAGTACAATAAGGAGCATGAAAACATGCAGGGAAATGTCGGACTGAAAACGGTTGACCTGAGCAGCTTTTATACATACTATGTCTCAACGGGAGAGATGGAGCTTAAAAACCTTCTTGCCGAAAGCACGCTTAAGCCTTCCTCTGACGAGCTTGCCGCGGCGGCAGAAAACAATCCCGACCTTACCGAAAACGGACAGATAAGCGCTGTTGTTGATGAAAAGTACGAAAAGTATATTAATGATTTAATAAAGAACGCAGTTATCGGATGAGATAACTGCGTTCTTTATGCTTTGACAAGCCTGCTTTCAATTTTTTCTCTGTCGGGCGTAACATTAACGGAATAATAAACATGATAAATGACCTTGCCAAGCGGCGCACCCTGCGGCTTTTTCAGATTTTTAACATAAGTATAGTCAACGGGAACAAGCTTTGCGTCCCTTGCCTTGCTGTGATATGCCGCTATTTTCGCCGCTTCAACTATTGCGTCATCGCTGATTTCCCGGTTATCGCTTACTATGATAACGTGTGAACCGGGGAATTTCTGCGTGTGCAGCCACATGTCTGACTTCGCGGCTGTTTTCAGTGACAGTCTGTCGTTCTGCATGTTGTTTCTGCCTACAAGCACTCTGAATCCGTCGGTTGTTCTGTATTCCATCGGCGGCAGAAGCTTTGGCTGTTTTCCGTTGTTTTTGCGCTTGGACTTCATGAATCCGCTGACGACAAGCTCCTGACGGATTTCGTCAATTTCACCCTGTGTTTCCGCCCGGTCAAGCGCATCGGCAACCGTTTCAAGATACTGCAGATCCTCCTTGCCCTGTTCGATAAGTCCTGTCAGCATCTGCTCGGCGGTTTTTGCCTTCCGGTAATCCTTAAAGTATTTCTGCGCGTTTGCGGCAGGGGATTTTGCGGGGTCGGCCTTTATCCGCATGATTTTATTTTCATCGTAATAGTTTTCGAGGTCGTAGAAAAGCGCGCCCTTTTCAAGTCTGTACAGATTGGCGTTTATCAGCTCTGCGCTTATTCTCAGATGCTCTCTGTCGGCGCACTGCTTAAGCTCAGCCTGCTGAAGACTGACTTTTTTTGAGGTTCTCGCAATAGCGGAGTCAAGCAGCTTTACAAGGTCGTGAGCCTTCTGCCGTGTACGTTCAAGACGGTCGCATTCAAAATAAAAACCGTCAAGCAGCCTTGAAAAGCTTTCAGCCTCGCTGCCCGAAAATTTTGTACCGTACTGTCTGATTTCGGTAAAGGAGAAATCGACCGGTTTGCCCGTATCGTCCTTGAGCATAAACGGAGTTCCTCTGCTGTTTTCAAGCGTTTCGCGAAGCGTATCGATTCTGACGGCAAGCTTTTCAAAATCACTGTCGCTTATTTCGTCAACGCTGCCGTCGCCGAGACCGTCGGCAAGCTCGCGGCTTGTCAGCGGAGAAACGCCCTGCATGGCGTTCAGAATTGCTGATGAGAGCGATTTGTTTTCATATATTTTTATCTGTGCGATTATATTTTCGGTGCTGTGTTCAAGCACGGAAAGCTTTGTCTGCGGCGGCGGAGCGGTGTAGGGGAAGCCGGGCAGAATCTGCCTTACTGTTGACTGACTGAAATCAACTCTTTTCATCGCGTCAACAATTTTGCCGTCGCCGTCAATCAGCAGAATGTTGCTGTACTTTGCCATGATTTCAATTGAAAGCGTCAGCTTAACTTTGTCTCCGATTTCATTTGTCGCGTCAAAATCAAGATAAAGCACACGGTCAAGTCCCGACTGCCTTATGTCCGTAAGCGTTGCGTTGACAAGCCGCTTTCTCATCAGCATGCAGAACATAGGCGGATTTGCGGGGTTTTCGGGCGCAAGCTCCGTAAAATGAATTCGCGGACTGTTTGCGCGGACGGAAAGGAGAAGCTTTTTAGTTCCGTTTTTTGTGCGCAGATGAATTACCAGCTCCTCCCGTGAGGGCTGGTGTATTTTATCAACCTTGCCGAATGCGGCAGTGTCGAGTATTTCATTTTTGATAAGATTTAAAAATATTCCGTCAAGTGCCATATCTTATTCACCGGCTGTATATCCAAGCATGTAATATAAACAGCTGTTTTCAAATTTTGCGTAAATCGGAGTGCCGTCGGGTACGCCCTGTACAGAACAGCTGTAATGTCTTTTCTCGTTGTATTCGCTGATTGCGTTTTCAATTATTACCGTATCGGTTAGTTCAATCGGTGCGGTGCCGAAGCTGATGCGTACAAGTCCGTCGGAACCGTTCCCGAATGTTTTATATGTTGCGGCGTCGGGTATAATAAGTGAAACAACCTTGTCTCTGCCTGTTTCGGGATATCTGAAAAGAACGTTCATATACCAGAATTCAACGCTGCTGCTGTCATAATTCATCATGTGAAAATCGGGAGCTTCTCCGAAAAAGAAGCCGTAATTATTGTATCTGCCTTTGTTTTCAATGACATATCCGGAGCGGAAATCACTCATAAGATAATATGTATTGCCGCCTATTGCGCATTCCTGCGAGGAATTATAGCTGACAGCAATATCCTTCGCATATTCAAACGAGCTGTATCCGCTGTCTTTGCTTTCCTGCTGCTGTTCCTTCAGCATTGAAACAGTAGAGCCTGCGATAAAAATCAGAATGGCGGCAATAATGACAAAGCCTGAAACCGTAACGATTTTGCCGGAGGCTGAGGGCTTCCCGGTTTTTCCGGAGCTTTTCTGTTCATCCATATTAATCTCTCCTCAGCGGAAGCTGATTGGATTTTTCTGTTTTATGTCGATTACTTCCGTATCGCTGAATTTTTCGCTGAGCTTTTTCACAAGTACGGGAACAACGGGCATTTCGGTTTCGTAATGTCCCGCGGCGATGAGCGTAATGCCTGCCTGAACCGCGTCAAGGAAATCGTGATGTCCCGCATCGCCTGTGATGAACGCGTCAATATCGCCGGCTTCTTCAATAAGGGAGCAGCCTGCGCCTGTGCAGAGAGCTATTCGCTTAATCGGTCTGCCTGCGTCTGCAAATCTTACTTCTGAGCCGAGAGTGCCGGCAATATGCGCCGCAAGCTTTTCGGTGTCGGTTTCTCTGATTTCACCGAATCTGAGAATCGGATTTTCGCCTGTATGTACCTCAAAGCCGAGAATGTCCGCAAGCGTATCGTTTGTTCCTCCGTCGGCGATGTCAAGAGGTGTATGACAGCAGACAGCGTTAATGCCGTTAGCCGCAAGCTCAAACGGAACGCTGCCCTTTGTAAAGCTTTTCATGGCTCTGAAAATAACGGGGTGATGGCTGATGATAAGATTTGCGCCGAGCCGTGCCGCTTCCCGTACAGCTTCGGGTGTGATATCAAGTACAACAACCGCCTTTGTAACCGCGGCGTTCATGTCGCCCACAAGCATTCCGCTGTTGTCCCAGTCCTCCTGGGTATCAAAAGGTGCAATGCCGTTAAGGAATTCGTAAAAATCTTTTACGCGAGCCATTTATTTCACCTCGTCAAGAATATTTCTTAATGCTTCAGCCTCTGCGCATTCGGGTTGAGCTTTTGAAAGAGCTTCAAGTCTGACTCTTACGCGCTTCAGCTTTTTTTCTTTAAATGCTTCGGCGCATTCGTCACTTCTGTTTATGAATTTTCCGAGCAGAATTTCCGCTTCACTGTGACCTTCGGTTTTGCCTGTGTATTCGGCGCACATGCATATGTAAACCTTGCCGTCCTCAAAACAGGCGTCTTCGCTGATTATTTTAAAGCTGTTGTCCCAGAGATATTTTCTTACATCCTCGCTGTGAGACTGGGGCTGCAGAATAAGCCGTTTGGAGCTGTCCTTAATCCACGGACAGGCGGAAAGAATTTCCGAAATCAGTATGCCGCCCATGCCTGCAATAACTATATCGTCGGCGTCTTCGGGCATAACAAATTTCAGCCCATCGGACAGGCGGAGCTGAACCTTATCCGCAATACCGTATGAGCGGACGGTGGCTTCTGCGTTTTCCAATGGACCTTTTCTGAGGTCTGCCGCAACGGCAGAGGGAATTTTCCCTTCAAGTATCAGAGCGGCGGGCAGGTAAGCGTGGTCAGTGCCTATATCGGCAACACGCGAACCCGTGCGAACCATGTCCGCCGCCATTTTGAGTCTCGGCTTAAGCTTGAGCATTATTTCTCTGCAAGATAAGCGTTGATGTCAGCAACAAGCTCGTCAACATCAACACCGTGAACCTCACATGCCATTTCAAGGCTTTCTCCTCTTGCCGAGGGACAGCCGAGGCAGTGCATACCCATATTGAGGAAGAACTGAGCTGTTCCTCTGTCTGCGTCAAGAATTTCGCCGATAAGCATATCTTTTGTAACTTCTGTCATTTCGATTACCTCCATATATATTATGATATTATTATACACCTATTTTATTATTTTTCAAGTTTTTCGGAAAATGTATAGTTTATCTTTGCAAAAATTACGATTCTATGGTATTATGATAAAAACGGAGGAATCATTATGGATAAGCTTAAAAAATTCCTGTTTTATCTTGTTGAGTGGACATGGGCGCTTCCGATAAATTTAATCGGACTTGTCGGCTTCGGCATATTTGCGGGATATAAAAACTGCAGGCATGAGCGCTTCTGCAATGCCGTAATTACATATGTACCGGGCAGACCCGACTGGGGAGGAATATCCTTCGGCACATTCATTTTTATGAATCCCGACAGAGAAGAAGAGTTCAGATTCAATGCAAGAATCCACGAATACGGGCATACGTTTCAGGCACTTCTGCTCGGACCGCTGTGGTTCCTTGTTATAGCGATTCCGTCCTTTATATGGTGCAATTTCAAGCCCTGTAAGGATTACAGAAAGAAGAACAACGTTTCATATTATAAGCTTTACTGCGAAGGCTGGGCAAACAGCTGGGGACAGAAGGCCTCGGGAATAAAACAGATTAATATTAAGTGAGGATATAAAATGAAAGTTACTTATGATGCAGCGGCAAAAATCAATCTGATGCTTGATATACTTTCAAGACTTGACAACGGATATCACAGCCTGTTTATGCTTATGCAGTCTGTGGATTTGTGCGATACGGTTTCCGTAGATGAAACGGGCGACGGCAGAATTACAATTACCTGCGATACTGACGGCGTTCCCTGTGACAGAAAGAATATCGCGTGGAAGGCCGCCGAAGCGTTTTTCAGCGCTGTCGGAATCAAAAACCGCGGTATAGCGATTGACATTAAAAAACGCATTCCTTTTGCCGCGGGCATGGCCGGCGGCAGTGCCGACGGCGCGGCTGTTATTGCAGCTCTTAACGATATTTACGAAACGGGTCTTTCTCTTCAGGAGCTTTGCGCAATCGGCGTAAAGGTCGGCGCCGATGTGCCGTTCTGCCTTACGGGAGGAACCTGCCTTGCTCAGAATGTCGGTGAGATTCTTTCTCCTCTTCCTGCTCTTGACGACTGCTTTATTGTACTTGCCAAGCCCGACAGAGGCGTATCGACAAAGGAGGCTTACGACGCCTTTGACAATGCTGCGGGCGTCCGCCACCTTGACACCTGCGGAATGCTTTACGCGGCGTCACAGGGTGATTTATATGAAATATGCAGAAGAACGAAAAATGTTTTTGAACAGCTGATTGAGGTCCCCGAACGCGTCCCGATTAAATCGGTTATGAATCGCTGCGGCGCGATTGCGGCATGCATGAGCGGAAGCGGACCGACTGTATACGGAATTTTTGACGATGAATCAAAGGCGGAGGCAGCTGCGGAGGCTTTGAAATCCGTTGTGAAAAATATCTTTATTACCCGTCCTGCGTCACACGGACTTCTCCGAAAAGAGTGATTTTCAGCTATGTAAACCGCGGTTTACATAGCTTTTTCAGATGAAATTGATATTATCAACCTTAGTTGATAGACTTTTTGCGCTGAAAATGGTATAAAATATTCGAAAGGGGCGCAGGAAATGACAATCAGCGAAAAGATTTATATATTACGCCGTGACGCGGGAATGTCTCAGGACGAGCTTGCCGAAAGGCTTGATGTTTCACGTCAGTCGATATCAAAATGGGAATCGGGCAGGGTACTTCCCGATTCGGCAAAGATTCTTGCCATAAGCGAGCTGTTCGGTGTAACGACGGATTTCCTTTTAAAGGACAGCGAGGAATTTGAAACGGATCTGAACGAAGAAACGGACACGGAGACTTCTGTTTCGGAATCTCTGCATTCCATGCAGTCCGACAGCAAAGAAAACACAGCGGAATTTCCCGCAATCACCGATACGGTGCAGACAAATGAAAAGAAAAAAGACGGAAAAGGAAAAAAGGTAATCGCGGTTCTGCTTGCGGTCTGCCTTATTGCCGCGGCGATAATTGTTCCTCTTAAAACAGGCTTGCTCGATTCTTTTATCAGGAAAGAAAACGGCGGTGCTGCGGACATAGCCGAAGAACCGGTTGATTATCCTTATATTCTTGTTCACGGTCTCGGCGGCTGGGGTCCCGAATCGAAGATTAATGAAACTGTTCCGTACTGGGGCAACTCGGCAGGCGATATTGCCGCATACATGACCTCTCAGGATAAGGAAACCTATGAGGCGTCCGTCGGACCTTTTTCAAGCACATGGGACAGAACCTGCGAGCTTTACGCACAGCTTATGGGAACCGTGGTTGACTACGGCGAGGCGCACAGCAAGGCGCACGGTCACAACCGCTACGGCAGGGAATATACAAAGCCGCTTTTTGAAGGCTGGGGTTCAGAGACGCCCGGCGGTCAGATTAAGAAAATCAATCTTGTCGGTCACAGCTTCGGCGGTGAGACGGTAAGAATGCTTGTCTCTCTTCTTGCTTACGGAGATGAGGCGGAGAAAAACGCAGGCGGCGAGGTGCTTTCGCCTCTTTTCAAGGGCGGAAAAGCTGACTGGGTAAACTCCGTTACCACGCTCTGCTCGCCGCATAACGGTTCAACCCTGTTCTATGTTGTGAACAGATTCAATCTTGTTGATACCGTACTCGGTCTGGTTTACGCGGCAGGCGGCGTCAGCTCCATAACCTCTATTAACGAGTTTTATGATTTCCGCCTCGAACAGTTCGGCATTACCGATATTACAGATGTAAGGTCTGTAGTCAACGAGATGTTCAGCAAGGGCGTTGACAATGCGGCTTATGACCTTTCGCCCGATGGGGCTCAGGAGCTGAACAGTACAATAAAAACAGTTGACGGAGTTTATTATTTCTCATATTCATACTCCACAACACAGAAGAGTGTTCTGACGGGCAATCAGGTTCATACGCTTAAAACGAATCCCGTGCTGTGGGCAACTGCCGATATGATGGGAAGATACTCCGTCAATACGGTAAGCGGTTATCAGCTTGACGAAACATGGCTTGAAAATGACGGACTTGTAAATGTTGTGTCCGCGCGTTATCCCTTTAACGATGAATGGCAGGACTTTGACAGTGCGAATATAGCCACAGGAAAGTGGAATGTTATGCCGCTCAGAACGGGTGACCACGGAACGGTTATCGGCCTGCTTGCCGATGCAGAGCAGACAAAGAATTTCTATAACGAGCTGTACGCTATGGTTGACGCGCTTCCGAGAAGCTGAAGATTGACAGCCGTGATATAATGAACGCAGAGGGAAGGTGTATGTCTTATGAAAAAAGCTCTTTGCATTCTCAGCGCCGCTCTTGTGCTGCTTACAGTCGGAACAGCCTGTTCAAAAAATGAAAGCAATACCGGTATAGATGCGGCAGAGGAAAACACATGGGTTGAATTCATTACCGAGGAAGACAGAAAAGCGGTTAAACAGATTATTAACGACGATGAGTATGAACTCAATTACATTGATGCTGACGGAAACGCAGAAAAAACCGAGCATTATAAAAACGGTAAGCTGACATATTATTTTGTTTACAGCGCTTCCGGTAAGAACGGGAACATTAATCAGGAATACTACGGCGCGGACGGAAAGCTGTTTGCGAGGTACGGTACTGACGGATTCTTCGGTGCGGACGGTAAAGAAATCAGAGAAGACGATATGCAGAAGCTTATTGATTCACATAATAAATAAAAGAACAAAAGACCCCGGACATCCGGGGCCTTTCGCTTTAGAGGGGGTTATGAAAAAGATTTCAGGTGCAGAGCCTTCCTTAACTCTGCACCTGTATTATACATAAGCTTTTTTAACTGTTCCGCAATGTTCAGTGAACATTCTGTGAAGTTTTTATGGACTTCGGAATATTCAGAAGACAAATCATCAGAATCGGAAACGCACAGCAGACGAGCAGACCGCATTTCAGCGGATTCATTGCAATGGCTGATTTCTCCGCCGCGTCCGAGACAATTCCGGCAACCCACGGTCCGAGTGAACAGCCGAGGTCTCCGAACATTGCAAGCATAGCGAACATCGGCGTACCTCCGTTGGGGAAGAATTTTGCCGAGAAGCTGAATACGCCGGGCCACATGATTGCAACGGAGAGGCCGCACAGACCGCAGCCGACAAGCGGAGCAGCCGAGCCGGGAGCAAGAGCGGCAATAAGATAAGCCGCGGCACAGACAGAGGCGCTTACGCTCAGAGCCCTGCGCATGTCAAGCCTGTCGCCGAAAAATCCGTAGCCAACTCTTATTAATGCCATCAGCAGAGCAAACATGCACGGACCGAGCAGGTCTCCTGTAAGCTTGCTGACATTCAGACTTTTTTCGGCAAAGGTTGATGCCCACTGAGCCATTGCAATTTCGCTTGCGCCCGAACAGAGCATGAGAAATGCGGAAATAACAAAAATTCTGTTTTTGAAAAGCTCTCCGATTTTCATTTCATTTTCACCCTCGGGAACGGGCGGGAAAATCGGAACCTTCATAAACGCAAACATATTGACAAACGGAACAAGAGCCCACAGAAACGGGATATATGCCCAGTTTTCACTGCCTGCAAATTTAATAATCAGAGTTGAAACGAGTACAACCGTCATCTGCCCCCAACAGTAAAATGAATGCAGCAGACTCATTTCACCCGCTTTATTGTCAAGCGGAAGTCCCTCAACAATCGGACTTATCAGAACCTCAATCAGTCCGCTGCCCGTTGCGTAAATCACAATCGGGATAACCAGACCGACATAATGATTATCAAGTCCGCGGGGGAGTAGACCGAGCAGAGCAAGTCCCGCCGCCGAGAATACATGGGCAAGAATAACCGAAATTCTGTATCCGAGTTTTTCGATGATTTTTACTGAAACAAGGTCAATAAAAATCTGAGTTACAAAGTTCAGCATTATCAGCCAGCTGATATTTTTGTAGCTCAGTCCGAATTCATTTTGAAAAATAACATAAAACAGAGGGGCTAAATTATTAATAATCGCCTGCACAAAGTATCCCGTGTAGCAGGCGATTTTTGTAGAAGTATATTTCTCAGTCATCATTGTACAGTTCTTCGTTGTCTTTGTTTTCGTCCTTCCAGTACCACCAGCGAAGCTTTTTGGGGTCGGGCTTCGGCGTGTTCGCATAGTATACGGCCGTTCTCATTTCATAAAGGATAACCTTGTCTGCGACTCCGCCGCTTTCGACACAGTAATCGAGATAGAAATTATCTCCCTCCTTGCCGATGAGCTGTTCGGTTTCGGCAATTTCAAGCACACGGAATGCTTCTTTGGCTTCATTTGTCAGAAAGCTGAGCGAATCAATCGGAACGCTTTTGGGTTTCTTGTCTTTTTTCTTGAAAAACATTTTACTCTCTCCCTTTTATAATGCATAATATACATTATAATCTGTCTATTATATTACCATATTAATAATGCAATGTAAAGAAGAAATAATAAATAAACGGGAGCAATTTGCTCCCGTTTGTCTGTTTTAGTTCCATGTAAGCGATACGGATTTCTTTGCGCGGTTTACTGTGTAATTCTTGCCGTATTCAAACTTGATTTCTCTTGTCTTTTTCGTAGCGTTGTGTTCAACAATTGTACAGTTCTTAAGACCTTCTACAAAAGCGTCCATCATTTCTTCGGTTCTGAATGTGAGCATTGTGTCAACGGTAAGCGACTGAGGCGAGTCATAGGTGAAGCCCCAGTTGTCAAGCATTCCCGGAACAAAGCCTGTGAGCCACCATGAATACTGCTGTCTGCGCGAGAAAAGAAGTCTGCCGTCTCTGTAAAGGCTGAGGCTCATTTTGATAAGCATGTCGTCCTCGGCGCACTTGAAATACTTTCTTCCCTTATCGTCAACCATGAAGGCATCGTCGTTAAAGTCGCGGTAGTAAAGACCGATTTCACATCCGATAAGAACCCAGCCGTACTGGCCCTTCCAGAGCTGAACCATCCATTCCTTGCCGTCGTAATCAAAGTATACACGCGATGTGTCGTACCAGATAACGCCGAGAGGTGCCGCCATGTCATAAATATATGTATAGCCGAAATTTCTCTGCCATGCGTTAAGCGAGGCGTAGAAAACCTGCTCGTTTGCGTCGTAGGAGAATCCGAGAAGACCTGAACCGTCCGGATTTGTAACCTGACCGGTTGCGGGGTCGTATTTGAATTTGCCGATAATATTGACAAGATGGCTCTCAACCTTATCGCTTGCGGGGAATGTATTGATTCTGCCTGTTGCAAAATGGAGAACATAAAGCGCGTCTGTTGAATTTACGGAGCCGTCGCCGTCAACATCCGCTGCTTCGATTTCAGCCGCGGTAAGAACCTCTGAGCCTGTGGCGTATCTGATAATCATAAGCGCGTCAAAGGAGTTTATTGCGCCGTCGCTGTTTGTATCGCCGAGCTGATTTGAAACGGCTGAAGCGCTGAATGAGTAGCATGCAAGAATACCTGTTGCAATAGAAAGTGCAAGAATAACTGAAATAATCTTTTTTATTGCGTTCATTTATGTACCTCCTTAAAATTTATCAATCATTCCAACGGAATACTGAAGAACAAGAAGCGCGTCAGAGGAATTGACAGTATTGTCTTTGTTTACATCGGCAAGAATAAAGGCTGATTTGTTAAGGACAATCATGTCGGTTGAATGCTGAAGAATTACAAGAGCGTCGTATGAATTTATTTTGCCGTCCTTGGTTGCGTCGCCGAGCTTATACGGATTTGTGTTTGAGAATGTTACATCGAAGGAAGCTGATTTCCCGCAGAACGTAGCGTTGAGGGTTGCTTCACCGGGATAAAGATATGCCGAGCCTGACGGAACAGACCAGCCTATAAGTGCGTTTTCGTCAGCACTTATTGTTTTTACCGTTTTGTCTGAATATGTAACCTTAATCGTAAGTCCCGAAAGATTGCAGGAAGTAAATTCAACATCGCCGCCGGGACCGGGCTGCCAGTCAATTCCCTTTATGAAAAATGTATTTGCCGGGGGAGTTACAATGCTGATTTTTTCCGCATAAGCAAAGGTAACTGTAGTTGTGGCATAGCCTGAAAAATCGTCACAGTAAATTTTTATTGTATTGCTGCCCTTTGCCCATGAACCGGAAAGGGGAAGGCAGTACATATTTACATCGTTTTTGGTCTCTTTATAAGCAACCTGCTTTGTTCCGTTTGAAATAACCGTGCCGTTAAGCTTTATTCCGTGAGTAACGGATATTTTCCCGCTGTCGTTATATGCCCAGTCAATTCCCTGATAGTATGTTCTTATGCCGGGCTGTGTAACCACTGTCAGTGATTCTGCAGATGAAAAAACAGTCAGACATGTGAACAGAATCGCCAGAACTGATATCAGGCTGAGTGTTTTTTGGATTTTTCGGTTTGTCATTTCTCTTCCTCCTTAATTGTTTACAGAGTCATTATAATGTATTATACGGCAGTTGTCAATTATTTATATTACATTATATTATATTGTAAATTATTTCCGTAATATTTATATTGACAAATGAGGCACTTTGATATATAATCTAAAAAATAGCATGGATAATATGTGTTTTTGTGCGAAATTAGGAGTGATTTCATTGAATAGATTTTCAAAAAGGGTTTTAGCTGCGCTTCTTTCCCTGTTTATTGCTGCGGGTTCCATGACTGCAGCCCTTGCCGCAGATGTAAAATACGGCGATGCGGACGGAAACGGAGCTGTTAATTCCTCTGACGCCCTTGAGGTTCTTTTCCACGCAACCGAAAAGAAGCTGCTGACAGGGGATGCCCTTGTTGCCGCCGATGTCAACGGTGACGGAAATATAAATTCCTCGGACGCTCTTGAGATTCTTTTCTACTCTGTAGAAAAAATCAAAAGCTTTTCCGTTGAAAATGCAGTTGCTTTCCCGAAGAACAACCAGGAAGCACTTAAGATTTATGCTGACGCCCTTAAAAAGGCAATGAATGCAAAACCCTCTTACGATTTTGAAATGTCAACCACCGTCAAGGATGTTGATGTGGATGTAAGCGGCGCTCTGGCGTTTCTTCTTCCTCTTTTCGGTTATTCAGCAGATGAGCTTGAGGAAGAGTTTAAAAGTGAAATGCTTAAGCAGAACATGCATGAACAGACCTTTGTTAAAAAGGGCAGCGTGGCTTCTCTCAACAATCTTCCTGCCGAATGTGAGCTTACGGACGCATCCGTGCTTGCTTCCGTTTCGTATAAATCGGTTCAGAACGGAAAGCTCAGAATAGAGCTTCGCTTTAAGGATGAAAAGAATCCCGAACCGGGTTCTCCTCTCGGCAAGGCACTCGGCATTGCAGATTACAATTCTGTTTTAGCCGGACTCCAGGAAAGTGCTGAGGAAGAGGAAGGGGCAAATCTTACTCTTAACGAACTCTCATATAAAAACTGCTATATCATATGCGAGATTGATTGCCTTACAGGTGAATTTGTTAATCTTGAATGGAATACGGATATGTTTACAGATACATCGATGTCAATGAGCGGTATTGATGTAGTTGCAAAAATGACAAATTCAATCAACTCGGTTTATACCGGTTTTGAATATTAATCATGGTTAGTTCATACGGTGATTTTCGCCTAAATTGCCGTATGTCTAATATAAATGTACGGAATGTACAAATCTACAAAGGAGAAATGGTGATTTCAATGAATAAGATCGCTAAGATTTTATCAGTTGTTCTTTCAGCTACACTTGCACTCAGCGTTGCAGTTGTTATGCTTGTATCTGCTCTTGCTGCAGATGCACCTACGCTCTCTCTTGTTGTTAAAGACGAGACTGACAGCACTGTAACTCTTGCAGTTAAGCTTGACAAGGGCGGATTCAATGCTCTTGACCTCACGGTTAAGCCTGTTGGCGAGAACATCGGAAAATGTACTTCTGCAAAGGAGAACATGGACTTCCTTATGTTCCTTATGATTGATGCCAAGGCAGTTGACGGCGGTACAGGTACCTCCACTGCTTATGCTGAAACAGGTAAGTTCAGTACAGCTACTACTGTTGCTTATGCCAAGGAAGGCACAACCATTATCGAGTACACATTCGATAAGAACACAGCTGATAAGGTTACTAAGGATGATTTTTCATTCACAATTACAAACTGTGTTATAGATGAAACTCAGGTTTCAGCTAAGGCAGAAAACAAGCTTCCCGCAGCTGAGAAGCCGGTAGATCCTACAACAGAGAAGCCGACAGATGCTACAACAGAGAAGCCCACAGAGCTGCCTGAAGAGCCGACAAAAGCTCCCGAAGAGCCCACAAAAGCTCCCGAAGAGCCGACAAAAGCTCCCGAAGAGCCCACAGTAGCTCCCGAAGAGCCGACAAAAGCTCCTGAAGAGCCCACAGCAGCTCCTGAAGAGCCTACAGCAGCTCCCGAAGAGCCCACAGCAGCTCCTGAAGCGCCCACAGCAGCTCCCGAAGTGCCCACAGCAGCTCCCGAGGAACCCACACAGGCTCCCGCAGAAGAAACAACTTCTGAAGTAATTGCTACAGACGGCGATGTTGTTAACCCCTCAACAGGTGACAGCTTCACAGCTGCAGCAGCAATAGTTTCTCTTTTCGCAGTAAGCGCAGCAGCAGTTGTTGCACTTCGCAAGAAGGAAGACTAATTTAAGGTCAGACGGGATTTATTCCGGATAAATCCCTTTTGATATCAAATTTTAACGCCCCCACACAGACCTATGGGCGTATGGTCTGTGTGGTTTTTCTTTTTTATATCTATTATTATTAACTGATTTATACTATTATTCATTTGCGTGGTATTTTTGATTTTATGCTGTAAAGCAAAAAGCACTGCTGAAACTCAGAATTCAGCAGTGCTTTTTTTATCAAGACGGTATATTATCCCGCCGCGATATTTTTTCTTATTGTATGTTATATAAAATGTACCGTTAAAAACCGAAAGATTTTCGGGTTCACCCTTTGAAACGGGCAGGGTGTATGTTCCTTTATAATTGCCCTCTGTGTCAAAAATCTTAATTATGTTTTCTCTGTAAAGCACCATATAAAGCAGGTCATTGTAAAACGCCATGCCCTGACGAATGTGACCGCTTACATCGAGCTTAAACATTTTTTCAATCTCAAAATCGGCGGACATCCGGGCAAAGCGTCTGCCGCCTGTTTCGCAGACATAGTAGACATTGCGCTTTGGGTCATAGTCAATGGCATATGCACCGATACCGAGCTTTTTTCTGTATTTCAGATGCAGTGTATCTGCGTCAAAAACCGAGATTGTTTTTACCTCAGGGTAATTGTGAACAACCACTATTTCATTTGTACGGGAATTCCAGCACATATCGTTTCCGTGAGCGACACGGAGTCTGCGTGCGACCGAGACGGTCTTCCATGTTTTCGGATCTATAACCCGTATTGAGCTGAATACCTTTCCGCACATAAGCTGATAAATGTATTTATCGGAGCAGCAGCCGCCCTGGACACCGCGGTTGTTTTTCACCGGATGCAGATGCTTTACCGGTCTCTGACCTTTGGCAGACGGTGCGAATATAAGAGGAATGTTCGATATACGGAGCATTATTTTGATTTCTTTGAAGCTTTTTCGGCTTTCGCCGCTGATTTTAAAGCTGCTTTTTCTTCCTTTGAAAGCTTCTGCCTGACGTCTTTTTTATAGCTCGGTACATTCTGGTCCCTTGTTTTCCATATGTAAAACACAATTCCGGCTAAAAGTGCGGCAATAAAAATAATTGCAATAACCGTAGATGCTGTATTCATATTTCTGCCTCCAGATTTTTCACTAAACAATTTTAGTGTATTATATCACAACTTTTTATGCATTGCCATACTTTTTTATAAGTTAAAATCAAAATATGCTGCTCCGGCATAGAATGTAATGTGAACTTATGTTCCGAACGTAAAAAATTTACACAAAGTTAAAAGATAACCACAATAAAAAGATTGAAAGTAGATGAATTATGATGTATAATATAACGAATAATGGCTTAGTGTTGTTTGGGGGTAAAAATAATGGAAGCATATCTTGACAACAGCGCGACCACTCCTCTTTGCAGAGAGGCGGTTGACAGAATAAATTACGCGCTGACATCGTGCTGGGGCAACCCGTCGTCACTTCATTCACACGGGATTGCGGCCTCTGAACTTCTTGAGGAATCCCGCCGTGCAATAGCGAATAAGCTTTCATGTGAAAGCGACGAAATCTATTTTACATCAGGCGGAACAGAGAGCAACAACATCGCTGTTCTCGGCGCGGCAAACTCAATGAAGCGCCGCGGAAGCAGAATAATTACAACATCGGTTGAGCATTCGAGTATTGACGAAACCGTTCAGTATCTTGAAAGTCAGGGCTTTGATGTAATCAGACTGCGCGTAAACGAAAACGGACTCATAGACGAGCGTCAGCTCTATGCGGCGACCAATCCGTCCGTTGTTCTGATAAGCATTATGTATGTAAACAACGAGGTTGGCACAATTCAGCCCGTTGAGTTCGCAAAGAGAGCCGCGGTACATGCAGGTGCAACAAATGCGATTATACACTGTGACGCTGTTCAGGCATTCGGCAAGGTTCAGCTTAAGCCTTATAATATGGGCGTTGACCTTATGTCAATAAGCTCTCACAAGATTCACGGTCCCAAGGGCGCAGGCGCACTTTTCGTAAAGAAAGGAACCCGCCTTGCTCTGCACAGCTTCGGAGGACTTCAGGAGGGCAAAATCCGTCCGGGTACAGAACCGCTTCCCGCAATCGCGGGCTTCGGAGCAGCTGCTGCGGCGCTTCCCGATTACACGCAGAGCCTTCACCACGCAATGCAGATAAGAGATTATCTTCTGAGCGGTTTGTCGTCAATGGAGGGTATCGCGGTCAATTCACCGGCAAATGCTCTGCCGTATGTTACCAATATTTCCGTCCTCGGAATACCGTCGGAGGTAATGCTGAATTACCTTTCCGACATGGGCATTTATGTTTCAAGCGGTTCGGCATGTTCAAAGGGACACAAGAGCCGTGTGCTTAAGGCAATGAACCTTAACGAAGCGAGAATAAACAGCGCGCTGAGAATCAGCATTTCGCGTTATACCACAAAGGAAGAAATAGACCTTCTTCTTCAGGGCATAGACAGTGCGCAGAAAACAATGAGAAAAATGAAATAATCGAGGTTTCCGTTTAAAATGAAAGAAGTAATTTTGCTGAAAAACGGTGAGATTGCCCTCAAGGGACTTAACCGGAATAAATTTGAAAATCAGCTTATAAAAAATATGAAGTACCGGCTTCACGACCTGGGAAAAATCCGCTATGTTCAGTCGCAGTCAACAATTATGGTTGAACCCGTTGACGAAAGAGTTGACCTTGACGAAGCCTTCCGCAGACTTAAGCTTGTCTTCGGAATCGCAGGACTTTCCCGCTGCGCCGCAGTCGAAAAGGATATGGATGTAATAATTCCCGCCGCCTGCGAGTACCTTAAGGAAGAGCTTATGTTTGCAAAAACCTTCAAGGTTGTTGCGAAGCGTTCAGATAAAAGATTTCCGCTCAACTCTCCGCAGATATGCGATGAGGTCGGAGGAGCTATTCTTGAAAAGAATCCTCACATTTCCGTCGATGTTCATAACCCGGAGCTTATTGTCAGCGTTGAAATACGCGACAGCTACGCATATATTCACGGAAATCAGCAGAAGGGCGCAGGCGGCATGCCTGTCGGCACATCAGGTCAGGCGGCAGTGCTTATTTCGGGCGGTATTGACAGTCCCGTTGCCGCATGGATGATGGCAAAACGCGGTCTGAAGCTCAGTGCGGTTCATTTTGCTTCACCGCCGTACACAAGTCAGCGTGCGGAGATGAAGGTGCATCAGCTTCTCAGACAGGTTGCGAAGTACAGCGGAGACATCAACCTCTGCGTCGTACCTTTTACACATATTCAGGAGGAAATCAAGGATAACTGTCCCGAGGATCTGTTTACCCTTATTATGCGCCGCTTTATGATGCGCATAAGTGAGCGCATAGCGCTTGACCAGGGCTGCGGAGCGCTGATAACGGGCGAAAGCGTTGCCCAGGTTGCAAGTCAGACCATGCAGGCTATCCGCTGCACCGAGGCTGTTGTAGAGGAGCTTCCCGTATTCCGTCCGCTTATAGGCATGGATAAGGACGAGGTTATCGAGATTTCGCGTAAGATAGATACTTTTGAAATTTCCATTCAGCCCTTTGAGGACTGCTGTACGGTGTTTACTCCCAAGCATCCGCAGACAAAGCCGAAGGTAAAAGCTCTTGAAGAAGCCGAGGCTGCTCTTGATGTTGACGGACTTGTTGAGGAAGCGCTGGACAATTTAAGATTTCTTTCAATTTCAGGTGAGTAATTTGGCAGTATGTGAGCTTATCAGTGTAGGCACTGAAATACTTTTAGGCGATATTCTTAACACTGACGCGCAGTTTCTTTCACAGGAGCTTGCGAAAATGGGAATCAGTGTTCTGCATCAGAGTACGGTCGGCGACAATGCGGAGCGGCTTATGAAGCTTCTTGAGGAGGCTTCGGAAAGAAGTGACATAATCATTCTTTCGGGCGGTCTCGGACCTACTCCGGACGATATTACAAAGGAAGTCTGCTGTGAATTCTTCGGAAAGAAGATGTATCTCCACGAAGAAAGCCTTGAAAAAATGAAGGTCTTCTTTGCCGAAAGAAAAAGGGAGATGCCCGAAAGCAACGTGAAGCAGGCAATGCTTCCCGAAGGCTGTGTTGTGTTCAGAAACAACAACGGAACAGCTCCCGGACTTGCTATGGAAAAGGATGGCACGCATCTTCTGCTTCTCCCGGGTCCTCCGAGGGAGCTTAAGGCAATGTTCCTTGAAAGCGCCGTACCTTATCTCAGACAGTTCTCCGACAAGGTGATTATTTCACATAATGTCCGCACCTTCGGTATAGGCGAGTCGTCTATGGCTGAAAAGGTAAGCGATCTGCTCGATATGCAGAATCCGACCGTTGCGCCGTACGCCAAGGACGGCGAAGCGCTTCTGCGTGTTACGGCTATGGCTGACAGTGAGGAGCAGGCTGAAGAGATGTGCAGACCTGTTATTGACGAGATTGAATCACGGCTTGGCGATACTGTTTACGGCGTTGATTACACATGTATTGAGGAAGCCGTTGTCGGACTTCTCAGAGAGAAAAACCTGAAAATTGCAACAGCCGAATCCTGCACAGGCGGCTTTATTGCAAAAAGAATAACGAATGTTTCGGGCTCGTCCGATGTTTTTGAATGCGGAATCGTTTCGTATTCAAACCGCATAAAGCATGAAATTCTCGGAGTAAGCTCCGAAGACCTTGAAAAATACGGCGCGGTCAGCGAAACGGTTGCACGGCAGATGGCCGAGGGCGCGGTAAGAGTCAGCGGAGCCGATATTGCCGTATCTGTTACAGGTATTGCAGGCCCGAACGGTGACGGCTCGGACAAGCCTGTAGGACTTTCATATATCGGACTTGCCGACAGAAACAATTCATGGGTCAGAGAGCTTAAAACAGGCAGAACTGACAGGGAATACAACAGATATGTAAATGCATCAAATGCCCTTAATATGATAAGAATGTATATAAGGAATGAAAAATAATGGCTGAAAACAACAACAGAAATTATTCTACGGGCGGCAGTGACGCTTTTGATCTTTTTTCTGCGTTTGATTCTGTTCCGGTTGAAAAAACAGAAGTAAAAACGGAAACTGCAGTGTCGGCGTCGGCGGCTGATAATACCGTACAGCGGTCTGTTGAAAACGCTGCAGATACCGAAAAGAAAAAAAGTCCGCTTTTTGCGGTTCTGTGTGTTATACTCTGTGCCGCGATAATCGCGTGCGGATGTCTTTCGTTTATGAATATCAGCAAAGCGAATAAAACGGAGTCTCCCGTTCAGGAGGACTCGGCGGATGCAGGCTTCAACGCTTTTGCCGCAATGGCAGCGAAATATAACACCGCAAAATATCCTGCGGGTATCAGTCAGTCGCTTATCAAAGCCTACGCGTCCAATAACGAGCTTGTCGGATGGCTTTATATTCCCGGCACGGCTATAAATACTCCGATTGTCCAGGCGAAGGATAACACATATTACCTCCGGAATAATTTCTTCGGAAAGAATACTCAGTACGGAACTGCGTATGCCGATTACAGATGTTCAAAATCAGTACCAAGCTCCAATCAGGTTATTTACGGTCACAACATGCCGTCGGGTACGCATTTTTACGATATCAGCCGCTACGAGGATATTGAATGGTACCGTCAGCATCCGATAATTAAATATTCAACTCTTACAAACGAGTACACCTATGTCGTTTACGCTGCGTTTTATACAACGGCTCAGACAAAGTATAACGGAGGATTCTTCTTTAACTATATTTATCCCAATATGGGGCCTCAGAGCCTTAGCGGATATATTCAGCAGATTAACGAACGTGCGATTTACAGAACGGGAGTATCGGCTTCGTCAAACGATAAGTTTATTACTCTCTCCACATGCACACATACGCTTGATGCAGCCTGCGGAACCGATATCGACGGCAGACTTGTTGTTGTCGGCAGAATGCTCAGAGCGGGCGAGGGTGCGACTGTGGATACTTCAAAGGCAATTTCCAATCCGAATTACAGAAGACCGCAGATATGGTATGACCATAATAAGAAAACAAACCCGTACAAGACGGTTAAATGGGTTCCGTCCGAAAAATAACCGAAAGGAATGATTTGACATGGCAGAAATGATGGTACCGTTCCCGGATGACGAAGAACTGAATAATGCTATTGCTGCCGAACTGTCAAAAAATGACGATATTGTTGATTATATACAGGTCAACAGTCTTGAGGCGCTTAAGGCGCGCTTCGGCGCGGCTGAGGAGGATGAAAGTATCCGCAGCGAGGGATTTGAGCTTGCTAAAAAAGGCGGACTTGTCAGAAAGCCCCGACCGGACGAAATCGATATGCCGTACCTTGATATGAATCAGCCTGTTAAGAATGATATTAAGACCGAAAAGGAAACCGGGCTTTCAAAGGTATTCGAAAACGCCAAAAGCGAGCATGACGGAGATAACGTAATGTTCAGCGACCTTGATATCAATTCCGAAAATAAGAGGACAGAAGAAAAGCCAGCGGAAAAGACGGCGGAAAAAAAGGAAGAAAAGCCTGCCGAAGAAGATCCCGCCGAACCTCCGAAGAGAAAAAGAGGACGTCCGCGGAAAAATCCTCTTCCCGAGAAGCCTGAAGAAAAAAAGGAAGAGGCTGAAGCAAAGTCAATTCCCGCAGTGAGCATTATTCCGGAAAAATATGATACGCATACCGAAATAATATTTATCGACGAAAGCCTTGACGACGGAATTAAAAGAAATTCTGAAAATGAGCTTGAGGCACTTTTTAATAATAACGGAAGGAGAAAGGTGTCTAAACTATGGAACAGAAAAAAGAAATAGACAATGATTCGGTTGTCACAAAAAAAGATGTAGGCAAAGCTGTGCTTAGTCTTGTCAGAAGAATAATCCTCGGTGCGGCGATAATCGGTCTTTTAATCGCGTCGGCGGTAATCGTAAAACAGTATATTATTCCTTACTTTAATAACAGCGGATATAATAACGACCCCGAATACAGCATAAACGAGGAAAACACCGCAACGGAACCGATAACCGAAGATGTCAGCGGTGAAGAGATAGCGATTCAGAAGAAGTACGCCGCTTTGCTGAAAACGAACAAGGATTTTGCGGGCAAGCTTTATATTGACGCCATTGAGGAAGCGGGCTTTATTGTTGTACAGGGTGAGGATAACAGCAAGTATCTTACAACGGGCTTTAAAGGCGAAACAACACGTTACGGCACTCTTTTTGTAGATTACCGCAACGATTTAAAGAATTTTGATACCAACACAATTATTTACGGTCACAATATGCGTGATGGTTCTCAGCTCGGTTCGCTTAGTCTTTACAACGATATTGAAAACTATCAGGCTTTCCCGACAGTGAAATTCAACACCATTTACGGCGAAAACGAGTGGAAGATTTTTGCTGCCTTTAAAATCAACACGGAAAAAAAGGACGATAACGGCTATGTTTTCCCGTATCTAACAACGAAATTCCCGTCAGATGAAAAGTTTATGGAATTCATTGACGATGTAAAAACGCGCTCCTACTATACAAACGACAGCGTTGACATAAAACCCGACGATAAAATTCTTACGCTTTCGACCTGCGATACCGAGTTTAACAATGCGAGATTTGTTCTTATGGCGCGTCTGGTCCGTGACGGAGAGTCGCCTGAGGTTGATGTCAGCACCGCTGTCAAAAATGAAAAGCAGCGATTCCCGCAGGCGTGGTACGATAAAAAAGGCAAAACAAATCCGTATGAAAATGCAGATAATTTCACATTGAATTAAGAGGTATATTTATGGATATAAAACTGTTTTCACTCTGTAAGCAGGAGGTTGCTGCTTCGGAAACGGGAAAAAAGTGCATTATGGGCTGCATGCTTTCGTTCTTTCCCGAATGTGAGGCATTCACGCCTTTTACATCACAGAAGAGGATGCTGCTTGCCATTTCGCAGAGTCTTCGCGCAGCCGATATTGTTCTTGTAGCGGTACAGAATAATATGTACAACGCAACCAAGCGCCTGCTTTGTGCCGCGCTGGGTATGAGCATGGAAATCAACGGAGAAATTGCCGACAGACTTAGCGAAAAGCTTGCATCGGGAAAAATCAATCAGGCAACCTACGACGCAAATGTCATGTTCCCTTCGGATTCGCAGATTTTTATTTCCGATGACGGACTTAACAGCGGATTTGCAATGACCTCGGGCGGTCAGCATATTATCTATCTTCCGATTGAGGCACCTAAATGCGAGGAGACGGTATACGGCTCGCTTTACGATTATCTTGCCGGAATTGACGAGGCTGGGAACATTGATGCGGCTATGGAAAAACGCCATAACGAAATAATCGAAAGAACCGCGGAAAGACTTAACGAAAAATCGGTCAAGGCTGCAATTCACAGTGAAACAATGCAGAAATTTATTATTTCCCGTGCGGATAAGCACAAGCTGAACGCGGGTATGGTATTTGATGATGAATTCCCGCAGAGAGAGAATCAGCAGCTGAATGATTTTTACAACTATACGGCGCGTGACCTGAGAGACAGACATCATGCGCAGTTCGGTATTGTTTTTTCAAAACCGTATATTGACGAAAGCACAGGCGAAACCTTTGCTGTTGTATCGTTAGCTGATGAGAGCGGCACGAATATATATAAGTATTATGCTGAGGAAGGCGAAACAGCCGAGGAGCTGTTTGCACTTGCGGTTGATAAAACCATGCTGATGCTTTACGATTACGGTGAGCTTAACGCTTCATATGAAGAGGAAGCTCCGAACGAGAGCGATAAAAAGCTCAGAAAATCCATCGGAATTTTCACATCCGCCGCAATTGGCGCGACGGCGATAATAGGACTTATAACGGCATTTATCTTAAAATAAAAGGAGAGAGAAAAATGAAAAAATTACTTTGCTTAATTTTAGCAGCGGTTATGGCTTTCGGCGTTTTCGCTGTATATTCAGGCGCGGCAACAAGCTATAATGCAAAGTTCGCTCTTACGGCTGATATCGGAGGCAAAACATATACCTCAGCCGATACAATTTACATCAAACCGGGTTCAACGGTCAAGGTAAAGCTTAACCTTGCAAACGACTTCTATTTTGCCGGTGTTCAAGCGCAGGTTTTTTATAACAGCAGCATTTTTACGGGCGCATCCTGCGAATACAATAAGAACGGCAAGGTTTATCAGGGCGCAGGGGCTCAGACATGTAGCTTTAATGACTGGGCGAATATCGCCGCCGGAAACAGAGAAAAATGGTGGCCCGATTACAGTTCTGCAAAGCTTAAAACCTTCAGGGAAAACCACAGGTTCTGTTACCTTGTAATGGGTACAAACCCGAATTTCGGTGAGCCTGCGGTAAAAAATATCAACGAAACGGTTGCAACATTCACGTTTACTGTCAGCTCCTCTGTAAAGGACGGAACAACAGGCCAGATAATTATTCCTGCCGAAAGTGTACGAAGCAAGAATTTCAAGAACGGACGAACGGTTTGTCTGGGATACACTTCATCTGACATGATAAAGTCCGATATATTAAATCAGGACGGAATAAAGTATGATATGTCAAAGGCCGTGCTTAATTTCAAGGTAGGCTCTGAATCTGCTGTTCAGAAGGGCGATGTAAACTTTGACGGCAAAATCAATTCAAGTGATGCGCTTATAGTGCTTCAGGCATCGGTAGGAAGCGCTTCACTTGATTCAAAAGGAAAAAAGGCCGCCGATGTAAACGGCGACGGAAGCATTAATTCCTCTGACGCTCTGCTGATTCTCAGATATTCAGTCGGAGAAATAAAATCCTTATAATACAAAATAAAAAAGGACGGCATTCCGTCCTTTTTCTTTATCGTTTTTTGGGTTTTAAATTAATCCATATATCCTTTTGCGCAAAGCAATTCAGCAAGAAGAACTGCGCCGCCTGCAGCACCGCGGAGGGTGTTGTGTGAAAGGCATACGAACTTGTAGTCATACTGTGTGTCCTCGCGAAGACGGCCGATGCTAACTGCCATGCCGCCCTCAAGACCACGGTGCATTTTTGTCTGAGGCATGTTGTCCTCAACGAAGTAGTTGAGGAATTTCTTAGGTGCGCTGGGAAGACAAAGCTCCTGTGCGGGACCCTTGAAGTTGTCCCAGATGCTGATGATTTCTTCCTTGGAAGGCTTCTTGTCAGCAAATCTCATGAATACAGCGCCCATGTGGCCGTTTGAAACGGGAACGCGGATGCACTGTGCCGTAAAGTGAGGCTCTGTTGCGTTGACGATTTTGTCGCCTTCGATTTTGCCCCAGATTTTAAGCGGCTCCTGTTCGCTCTTTTCTTCCTCGCCGCCGATGAACGGGATAACGTTGTCAATCATGTCGGGCCATGTCTCGAATGTCTTGCCTGCGCCCGAAATTGCCTGATATGTGCATACAAGAACATCGTTAACCTTGTATCCTGCCTTGTCAAGAGGATAAACGGCGGGAACGTAGCTCTGAAGAGAGCAGTTTGACTTAACGGCGATAAATCCGCGGCTTGTGCCGAGACGCTTCTTCTGTGAAGCGATAATCTCGATATGTTCAGCGTTAAGCTCGGGAACTACCATCGGAACATCGTGAGTGCCTCTGTGAGCGCTGTTGTTTGAAACAACGGGGCATTCAGCCTTTGCGTATCTTTCCTCAAGAGCTTTGATTTCGTCCTTTTTCATGTCAACCGCGCAGAATACAAAATCAACAAGCTTTGCGATTTTTTCAACATCTGCTGTTGCATCGTACATAATCATGTTTTCCATGCTTGCGGGCATCGGAGTGTCCATGCACCAGCGGCTGCCGACAGCCTCTTTATATGTCTTGCCTGCTGAACGGGGACTTGCGGCAACAAGAACAACCTCAAACCAGGGATGGTTCTCAAGAAGAGAAGCAAAACGCTGTCCAACCATGCCTGTGGCACCGATTATGCCTACCTTGTAAGTTTTCATTAAAATTCACCTCTGAAAAAATATAAAAAAATGTTGCGATTTCAACCAATATGCAATATAATATAAAGTTGTCAGCGCGTATTTACACGTTATCATACCATTTAAAGATATTTAAGTCAATATATATTTATTAATAAGTAGGTAAGAAAATGAAAAAAAGTGATTTCTTTTATGATTTGCCCGAGGAGCTTATAGCTCAGCACCCAGTTGAACCCCGCGATTCATCAAGACTGCTCGTTCTTGATAAAAAAACGGGCGATGTCGAACACAGAATCTTCCGTGATGTTCTTGAATATTTTCATGAGGGAGACTGTCTGATTCTTAATAACACCCGTGTTCTTCCCGCGCGAATGTACGGCGTTAAGGAGGGTACGGGCGCTGTTGTTGAGTTCCTGCTGCTTAATCAGCATGACGCTCACGAATGGGAGGTCATGGCAGGTCCCGGCAAAAAGGCACGCGAAGGCTCGCGTTTTGTCTTCGGCGACGGCCTGCTTAAATGTGAGATAAAAGAAGTTATGGAAAACGGCAACCGCGTAGCCGTGTTCGAATACGAGGGCAATTTTTATAACGTAATTGATGAAATCGGCGAAATGCCGCTGCCACATTACATAAAAGAAAAGCTTGAGGATAAGGAACGTTATCAGACGGTTTATTCAAAGGAACTCGGCTCTGCCGCGGCTCCGACAGCGGGACTGCATTTCACGCCTGAGCTGCTTGAGCAGATTAAGGCAAAGGGCGTGGAAATCGGCTTCGTTACGCTTCATGTCGGTATCGGTACATTCCGTCCCGTAAAAGCGGAGAATATCGAAGACCATCAGATGCATTCGGAGCATTATCACGTTCCGAAAGAGACCGCAGATATAATCAACCGCACAAAAAAGAACGGCGGACGCGTTATTGCCGTCGGCACAACCTGCTGCCGCACGCTTGAATCAGTCTGTCAGGCTAAAGGCTGCGTCTGCGAATACGATGACTGGACAAGCATTTTTATCTATCCCGGTTATGAATTCAAGTGCATTGACGGTCTGCTAACCAATTTCCACCTGCCCGAAAGCACGCTGATTATGCTTGTCAGCGCTTTCTGCGGCTACGAAAAAACGATGAATGCGTATAAGATTGCGGTTGACGAAAGGTACAGATTCTTCAGCTTCGGCGACGCTATGCTGATAGTTAACAGATAAGAGGTTAAACAGATGTCAAATTTCAAGGTTATAAAAACAGAGGGCGCGGCGCGAAGAGGCGAGTTTACAACACCGCACGGAGTTGTTCAGACTCCTGCTTTTCAGAATGTTGCAACCTGCGGCGCAATCAAGGGAGCGCTTGACGCCTACGACTTAAAGGACCTTCATGCTCAGGTTCAGCTCTGCAATACATATCATCTTCATGTACGCCCCGGTGATGAGCTTGTTAAGGAAATGGGCGGTCTGCATAAATTCACAGGCTGGGACGGACCTATTCTTACCGACAGCGGCGGATTTCAGGTTTTCTCGCTTGCCAAGCTCCGTCAGATAAAAGAAGAGGGTGTTACCTTCAACTCCCACATCGACGGAAAAAGAATCTTCATGGGTCCCGAGGAAAGCATGCGTATTCAGTCGAATCTCGGTTCAACAATAGCAATGGCTTTTGATGAATGCGTGGAAAATCCGTCAACCTACACTTATGCGCGTGAAGCCTGCGACAGAACGACACGCTGGCTTATCCGCTGTAAGGATGAAATGGAACGCCTCAAGGCTCTGCCCGATACAATAAACAGACAGCAGATGCTTTTCGGCATCAATCAGGGCTGTGTCTACGACGACCTGAGAATCGAGCATATGCAGAGGATAGCGGAGCTTGACCTTGACGGCTACGCAATCGGCGGACTTGCCGTCGGCGAACCTAAGGAGGATATGTACCGCATTATCTCCGCGGTCGAGCCGTATGCTCCGAAGGATAAGATTCGTTATCTTATGGGAGTAGGTACGCCGGGCAATATCATCGAGGGTGTAAGCAGGGGAGTTGACCTTTTCGACTGTGTTATGCCGAGCAGAAACGCACGACACGGACATCTGTTCACAATGAACGGCATTATCAATATAAACAATGCAAAGTATCTCAACGACGATACGCCGATTGACCCCGAATGTGACTGTCCGACCTGCCGCCGTCACTCAAAGGCGTATATCCGTCATCTGTTCAAGGCAAAGGAAATGCTTGCAATGCGTCTCTGCGTTACACACAATCTGTATTTTTATAATACGCTTATGGAAAAAATCCGTGATGCGCTTGATAACGGAACCTTCGAAGAATTCAAAAACAGGTATGTCGATTTGCTTGACACAAGAATATAATTGTAAAATAATTATTAAAGAATGAAAAAAGTATTGCAAAATACGAAATTTTCAAGTATAATACATTCATTGTGTAATTCAGGAGGAAATTATTATGAATTTTAATCTTTTGGCTGCAACAGCTGCCGCAGGTACAACAGGACCGAATGCTTCCATGATTATCATGCTTGTTGCTGTTTTCGGTATCACTTATTTTCTTATGATCAGACCTCAGAAGAAAAAGCAGAAGGAAGAGCAGACAATGCGCGACAACCTTCAGATAGGTGATGAAATCACAACAATCGGCGGCATCATCGGTAAAATTGTTACTGTTAAGGATGATTCTCTTATCATCGAAACAGGTGCTGACAGAAACCATATGAAGATTACACGCTGGGCTATTCAGCAGAATAACACAGCCAATGAGAAGCTTGCCGCAGAGCGTGAAGCAGCAAAGGAAGCTGCCGAAAAGGAAAAGGCTGCTCGCATGGAAGCCAAGGGCAAGACTCCCAAGGAAAGCAAAAAGGACAAGGAAAAGAAAGAGAAATTTTAATTTCTGATTTCTGATTTCTGAAAAAATTAACCGGCCGTGAATGCGGCCGGTTTTTTGTCTGTAAAGTTTTATTATTTAAGTTCAACTTCTGCGATAACGGGGCAGTGGTCTGACGGGTAATGTCCGTCAAATTTATCATCGCATACCTTGTATGTCTTTGCCTCGAACCCGTCTGTGATAAAGACAAAGTCGATAACGGCAGGCGGACAGTTGTGGTGGAAGAATTCGTGGAATGTGGGCTTGTCCTCGGTAACGGGTGCGAGGAATTTTACATCCTTGAAATATCCGCCGTTTGCCATGTCAACATAGCAGTCTTCGTTCTGAGGAATATTGAAGTCACCCGTGATAACCGCGGGGCAGTCAAGCTTTGCGGCAAATTCATTGATAAGTCTTACGCCGTTCTTTCTTGCAAGCGCGCTTACATGGTCAAGATGTACATTCATCGCAACGAATATCTTGCCGCATTCTTTGCATTTGAGCTTTGCCCATGAGCAGATACGGTTGCAGCAGGATTCCCATGACTTTGAGGGAACATCGGGTGTTTCGCTTATCCAGAACCAGCCCTTGTCAAGCAGGTCGAATTTATCTCTTTTATAGAAAACAGGGGAGAATTCGCCGCCCTCCTTGCCGTCGTCTCTGCCTGCGCCGACATAGTCGTATTCGGGCATTCCGTTCCAGAAAATCTTCATCCAGTCAAGATGAGCCTCCTGAATGCCGAAAATATCGGGCATGTAGTTTCTTACTGTAGCAATAACCTCGTCTTTTCTGTCCTGCCAGCTGTGTCCTTCGGCACCGTAGCAGAGAACGTTAAATGTCTGTACTTTCATCTTTCTGCTCTCCTTTATTTGTTGTAATCATATAGCTTAAGGTCATAAGACTGTCATTGAGATGGACATTTTCAACGACAACATCGGGGTATTCCGAAGAAATGTCATAATGGCTGAAATTCCAGAAATTTGTGATGCCGAGCTTAACAAGTCTTTTCACAATATCGGGAGCAGCCTGACTCGGAATACAGAGAACCGCAACAACGGGTTCTGTTTCCTCGCAGTACATTTCGAGGTCTTCAATCGGTGAAATTGAAATACCCTTAATTCTTATATCCTGCATTTCAAATGCCTTTGCATCAAAAATGCCCACAAGCTCAAAGCCCCTGTCTTCAAACGCCATGTGTGAAGCAATTGCGCGTCCGAGATTGCCGCAGCCTATAAGAATCGTCTTGAAGCCGTTTTCAACGCCGAGAATAACGCCGATTTCGTTTCTGAGCTGGTCAACATTGTAGCCGTAGCCCTGCTGACCGAAGCCGCCGAAGCAGTTCAGATCCTGTCTTATCTGCGAAGCTGTAAAGCCCATCATCTGTGAAAGCTCACGGGAAGAAATTCTCGTGATATTTTTTTTCTTCAGTTCTCCGAGAAATCGGTAATATCGGGGAAGGCGCTTGACAACCGACATGGAGATATCTTTTCTTTCCTTCGGCATAGTTTTCACCTTTAAGCCTTAAGTTTTTTAACTGTTTCCATAACATAGTCGCCGAATTCAGCGCATGTGCAGCCGTCGTCACGGCCCGTTATGGTCAGCCTCTTTTCGTCAAACATGCAGATATCAAGTGCTTTTTCAAGCAGGTCTGCGTTCTCCTGCTCGCCGATGTGTGAGAGGAGCATAACCGATGCGCGGAGCATTGAACACGGGTCGGCGTACTGGCCTCTGCCTTCCTTAATCATACGGGGAGCGGAGCCGTGGATAGCCTCAAACATAGCGTATTTCTTACCGATGTTTGCACTGCCCGCGGTACCTACGCCGCCCTGAAATTCAGCTGCTTCGTCAGTGATGATATCGCCGTAAAGGTTAGGAAGAACAAATACCTTGAAGTCCTTGCGGCGCTTGGGGTCAATAAGCTTTGCCGTTGTGATGTCGATGTACCACTCGTCTGTTGTGATTTCGGGATAATCCTTGCCGATATTCTTACAGAGATTGAGGAACTTTCCGTCTGTGGTCTTGATTATATTCGCCTTTGTGATGATTGAAACTCTGTCCTTGTGGTTGCGGCGTGCATATTCGTATGCAAGCTTTGCAATTCTTTCGCAGCCCTCGGTTGTAGTAACAACAAAGTCAACGGCAAGGTCATCCGTGACATTGACGCCCTTTGAGCCTACGGCGTAAGCGCCCTCGGTATTCTCACGGAAGAATGTCCAGTCAATGCCTTCCTCGGGAACCTTAACGGGTCGAAGATTTGCAAACAGGTCAAGTGCCTTTCTCATGGCAACGTTTGCACTCTCAATATTCGGCCACGGGTCGCCTGCCTGAGGTGTTGTTGTAGGTCCTTTAAGAATAACATGGCATGATTTAAGCTCTTCAAGCACATCGTCGGGGATAGCCTTGTTGGCGGCAACGCGGTTTTCTATTGTAAGACCGTCGATAACCTTGAATTCAACCTTGCCTGCCTTAACTTTATCAGCGAGCATGTATTCAAGAACGCGTGCGCTTTCCTTGGTGATAATCGGACCTATGCCGTCACCGCCGCATACGCCGATGATGATTTTATCAAGGCTTTCGTAATCAACGAAATCACCCTGAGCCTTGATTGTATCTGAGCGGTCGCTCTGCTCGCGGATAAGAGCCTCAAACTTTTCAACCGCGTTTTTAATCTGTAATTCAGTCATTGTTTTTCTCCTTATCAAAATAAAATAACGTGAAAGTTTCGCCAACCTTTTCAAAGGCTGCGGGTTATCAGGGCAGAGCCCTGAGACGCACTCCTCAGAGTGCGGAATCCCTGTTCTTAGGAAAGCGCAGGAAGGTAGATGAAATATTATATTTCAGCGTAGGGAACCCTCGCCGGGGGTTCCCTGAAAATTATTTTTTACCCGTTCTCTCTTGTATAGTCAAGCAGGCTGCCCGAGAGAAGAATATCTCTCTGACGCTCTGAAAGCTGATAATCAAGCTCATATTCCTCGTTCTTGGTGAGGTTCTTAAGTGTAACCGTCGTGCCGTTCTTTATGCTCTCGCGGATATCCGCAAGGCAAAGCTCATCTCCGACTTCAATGCTGTCATAGTCTGCCTCATTTTTAAACGTGAACGGAATGATACCGGCGTTAACAAGGTTAGCACAGTGGATGCGTGCAAATGATTTTGTGATAACAGCCTTGATGCCGAGATAGAGCGGAACAAGAGCTGCATGCTCACGGGATGAACCCTGACCGTAGTTTGCACCGCCGATGATAATTCCCTTGCCTGCCTCCTTGCAATGCTCTGCAAACTTTTCGTCACACTGTTTGAAGCAGAAATTCGAAAGGAACGGAATGTTTGAACGGTAGGGGAGAATCTTTGCGCCTGCGGGCATTATGTGGTCTGTTGTGATATTGTCGCCGACCTTGAGAACAGCTTTTGCTGTGATGTCAGCGGGCATAGCCTCTGTCTTCGGGAAGGGCTTGATATTCGGGCCGTACATAACCTCAACGCTGTCCGCGTCTTCAGCAGATGCCGGCATTGCAATCATGTTGTCGTTGATGATAAATTCGTCGGGCATTTCGATTTCGGGCATTTCTCCCATTTTGCGTGCATCTGTAAGAACGCCTGTAAGCGCGGAAACCGCTGCAGTTTCAGGGCTTACAAGATAAATACCTGCGTCCGCTGTGCCTGAACGGCCTTCAAAGTTTCTGTTAAATGTTCTGAGGGATACGCCCTTTGAGTTGGGTGACTGACCCATGCCGATGCAGGGACCGCAGGCTGATTCAAGAATTCTTGCGCCTGCGTCAATCATATCCGAAAGCGCGCCGCAGAGTGCAAGCATGTTAAGCACCTGCTTTGAACCGGGAGCAATTGAAAGGCTTACCGAGGGACAAACCGTCTTGCCCTTAAGGATAGCAGCAACCTTGAGCATATCCATAAGAGATGAGTTTGTGCATGAACCGATGCAGACCTGGTCAACCTTGATTTCACCGATTTCCTCAACTGTCTTTACATTGTCGGGCATATGAGGCATAGCTGCAAGGGGAGTAAGCTTACAGAGGTCAATGTTGATAATTTCATCGTAAACAGCGTCCTCGTCAGCCTTAAGCTCAACCCAGTCCTTTTCGCGTCCCTGAGCCTTAAGAAAAGCCTTTGTGATATCGTCCGAGGGGAAAACCGATGTTGTTGCGCCGAGTTCAGCGCCCATGTTTGTGATTGTTGCTCTTTCGGGAACGGAGAGAGTCTTTACGCCCTCGCCGCCGTATTCAACAATTTTGCCTACGCCGCCCTTGACGGACATAATGCGGAGAACCTCAAGAATAATATCCTTTGCGGCAACCCACGGCTGTAATTTACCGGTAAGATTTACGCGAACCATTTTCGGCATCGTTATATAATATGCGCCGCCGCCCATTGCAACCGCGACATCAAGTCCGCCTGCGCCCATAGCGAGCATGCCTATACCGCCGCCTGTGGGAGTATGGCTGTCAGAGCCGATAAGTGTCTTGCCCGGAATGCCGAAACGTTCAAGATGAACCTGATGGCAGATACCGTTGCCGGGACGCGAGAAGCGAAGACCTCTTTTCTTTGCTACGCTCTGAATAAAGCGGTGGTCGTCGGCATTCTCAAAGCCTGTCTGAAGAGTGTTGTGGTCTATGTATGCGACGGAAAGCTCAGTCTTAACGCGGGGAACGCCCATCGCCTCAAATTCGAGGTAGGCCATTGTGCCTGTTGCATCCTGAGTGAGCGTCTGGTCAATGCGAAGACCGATTTCACTGCCTACAGTCATCTCACCTGAAAGAAGATGATTTTTAATGATTTTCTGTGCTATTGTATATCCCATATGAACACTGTACCTCCGACTTGTTCAAATTTTTAACAATCTTTATTTTAGTATAATAAAGTGAATTTGTCAACGATTTAACAGAAAAAATGAAACAATTTGACCTGTGAAATTTTTGGTATTTTTAATAATTGTAAAAATAAAAAATATATGTTAAAATCAGAAAAATACTTCTTATTAATTTCTTTACATAACACAAATTCTGTATATTCGGAGGCGGTTGCCGTGGCAAAATATCTTATTGTAAATGCGGACGATTTCGGTATGTGCAAATCCGCAAATGAAGCTGTTTTTGACCTTTTTGAAAAAGGAAAGCTTTTTTCTTCAACGGTAATGCTGCCGTGTCCCGCGGCGGTTGAGGCTGTTGAATTTTCGAAGGCGCATCCCGAATACGCAATCGGAATTCATCTTACTCTTACCTCCGAGTGGGAAAAATACAGGTGGAAAACCCTTACGGATGCTCAGTCACTGACCGATGAAGAGGGATATATGTGGCATGAGTCAGACCAGGTTCAGAAGCACGGAAAAACAAAAGAAATCGAAAAAGAGGTCAGGGCGCAGATTGAGTATGCACATTCTCTCGGTATGAAGCCCTCGCATATCGACAATCACATGGGCTCGCTTTACGGGCATCAGACAGGACGCTTCGGACTGGCTCATCTTACTCTTGACATAATGGGCGAGTACGGTTATGCATACCGCGCGTTTACAAAGACCGACAAATCAATATGCCCGAACGGTACCCCTTATCCGATTTACAGGCTTGCAAAATATGTGTTCAGGGGAAGAATAAAAAAGTATCATATCATTACGCCCGATTATCTTCTTTTCCCCGACTGGAATGCGATGTATCCGAAAATCGGTGAAATGATTAAATTGCCCGACGGTAATTTTACCTGTAACCTTGACGGAGAGGCTTCATATTTTAAGTACCGTGACGAAATACTGAAAATCTGGACAAATATTCCCGACGGAGTTACCGAAACCTTCCTTCATCCCGCGAAAAATACTGATGAACTGAAAAATATTACGCATAGCTGGATTCAACGTGTATTTGAGTACAGGCTGATGGCTGACGACTATACTCACGAATATCTTAAGGAACACGGCGTAAAAATGATAAGCTACCGTGAGTTGATTGAAATGAAAAAATAAAAAAGAAGCAATTCCGTAAACACTGCCGGAATTGCTTCTTTTCATTTAAGTGTTGTTATCCAGTATACAAAACCGTATACCATGGCAGAAACAGTACTGTAAAGGATAACAGGCCCTGATATTCTGAAAATATTCGCGCCTGTACCCATTATAAAGCCCTCGCTTTTGAATTCGAGAGCAGGGGAGACAGTTGAATTCGCAAAGCCCGTTATCGGCACAGTTGTTCCCGCGCCCGCATGCTTAGCGATTCTGTCAAATACTCCTGTTCCTGTCAGTACAGCGGTTATGAAGATAAGTGTCAGAGAAACCGCCGTTCGTGTTTCAGTGCTGTTCATCCCAAGCTTATTATATATAGAGAAGAGTAGCTGCCCGAAGCAGCAGATTGCGCCGCCGATAAAAAACGCTTTAAGACAGTTTATCAGCACTCCGGACGGCGGTGATGCTTTTTTAACCATTTTACCGTATTCTTCATTTGAAATATCCATGCGTTCATCCCTTTTCAGCATTATTTTCTGTGGAATGAATTATTTTTTGCGTGGAAAATTATGTTATATTGAATGAAGAAATTAAGAAATGAAGTCGCTTCGCTGATGAAGAAATTGAGGGCGGGACACCTGCACCCGAATTTTACATAATAATGTATTATTTATCTCTGCACTGTCTGCTCGACCACCGAGATGAAATTTGTGATAATTGCCAATACGGCGAACAACCGCAGGTACTGCGGAAAAAACCGACTGCTTATGCAGCCGGTCAGAAAATCGTTATTAATCAATATTCAAGCATTCCGTATCCGTCAAGTCTGGCGATAAGGGCGTCAAGGTCGGCGGAAGCCTGCTCCCTGCTTACCTCATATTCCGCAAGAATCAGTTCAAGAACATCTTCCTTTGATGTGGGCTTTTTAAGCTGTTCAATAATAAATGCGGAAACCTCGTTGAGAATAACCGAGCCGTCAAATTTGGCGATGTTGTCGCCTGTGGGAATTGCCATGTAGTCGCCGAGCATATTTCTTACAATAAATTCATCTTTGATTTTCATATTCTTGTCCTCCTCTAATATTTTTTCTGTGTTGTTGAAAATTATCTCATAAGCCGCCTTTGCACCCTCGCAGTCGGGGGGACAGAAGAGACGGCAGACAGGCACATTTCTGATAAGTCTGCGCAGGTTCATAAAAGCGCACATTGTTGTCTGAGAATCCCACATGGGAATAAAAATCTGCTTTACAAGGAACGCGTAAGCCTGTTCGGCGGTTATTTTTCTCGCTCTTACAAAGGGAGCGCGTCTGATATCGAATATCATCTTTATCGGACGCTTTATGTTGCGATGGATGCCCTCCTTGCCGTCCCACGGGGCGCCGCAGGCAATTCCGTCAGCTGTCATAATTGCGGGTCTGTCTCCGCTCAGAAGCTCAAATCCGAGCGCCTCAACCCATTTGCCTGCGCGTGTGGATTTTCCTACTCCCGAAATACCGGAGAAATTCAGCGCAATTCCGTCCTTTTCAATGCAGGCGGAATGAAGCGAAATGTTTCCGCGGAGAATCATGCGGCATTCTATTGCGATTCTTAAAAGTAGTGAAAGCTCGGTATCGTCGTCCTGCCCGCAGTAAAGCGAAGCGTTGAGGTAATCTGAGGAAATAAGCATTCTCATATCGGCGTTTGCGGAGATGAAAAGCCAGCTTCCGTCTTTTTTCGGAAAAACGCTGAAGTTCTTTGTCTGAACGGGTCTTGAGCCGTTGTCAGGCTGAGGACAGCTGTTGATGATGCTTACTGAAATAACATCTCCGTCGGGCTTTTCATCGGTAAGAAACGGTTCAAAGCCTTTGGAAACCTTTTCGGATGTAAGAAAAATGTCGGTGATTTTATAAGTATTCATATATTTCCCTTAAATCGATTTATTTTGCATGGTAGAGGCATATCTCTTCGGCTCGCGCACCGGAGTGAGATTTATTATAAAGCCGGCACGGCGTAAATATACAGTTACAGTATAGTCTGACGTGACGCTGTTCTTACGGCTCGCGCACAGGGGTGAGATTTATTATAAAGCCGGCACGGTGAAAATATACAGTTACAGTACAGTCTGACATGACGCTGTTCTTACGGCTCGCGCACAGGGGTGAGATTTATTATAAAGCCGGCACGGTGAAAATATACAGTTACTGTATCAGTCTCCGACAATATCGTCGGGACAGCCGAGACGGCTGAACATGTCTGCTGTTTCAGACTCATAACGCTGATATTTTATCAGCTTGAGAGGTGAAACATGATACCTGAATGCGGATTTTATGTGATGACAAAGCTGATAAAGCCATGAGAACGGTTTAAGAAACGGATATTTTTCCAACGCCTTCCAGCTTTTCAGACCGTTTGTCTGCAGATTTTTAAGCAGGGATAAAGGTCCGCCCTTGATGTCAAAGGCTTTCTGAACCTTGTCGGTACGTTTTTCGCCCATATTTCCGCATGCCATAACATGACTGAAAAGCTCCCTGCAAAGCTCCTCGTCGGCGCCGCTGCACCATGTGATTCTGTCACTTAAGCCGAAATACATCTGGCACATCCTTGTAACATTTACGGCAAGAAGCTTCAGCCCGGCCCGTTCCGCCTCAAGACAGAATTTCTTTTTCCACATCTCATCGTCAAGACATTTGTCAACAAAAAGCATCCAGTCAAGAATCTGACGCATTCCGAGGCTTCTTCTTAAATGGTGCTTAATATGCTGCAGAAGAGTAAGACCGTTCTGCAGACTCGGAAGTACGGGGAATTCGTTGCCGTCAATTGAAACATATTCCGCCTGCTTTATTCCGTCAAAAATCAGTCTGTCAAGCTGCTTAAGCTCTCCCGATTTACCCTGAAGTGAGAAATATTTGTGCATTTCGAACTCACAGCCGTGCTTTACAAGGTTCTTATGTCTTGCAAATTCGCCTTCTTCATCGACAAAGCCGTTTGCAATAAGAATACCGTAGGCTTTGTCAAACTGCTCGGGGTCAACAATAAAGTCAATGTCGCCCATGGTTCTGTACTGCGGACACGGATAATACATTGCGGCAGCGGTACCCTTAAGAATAACAAAATCAATGTTTTCGTTCCGGAGAAGGCTGACCATTTCACTCTGAGCCTGAAGAATCTGATAGAATTTGCTTATACGCCACATGCAGTTTTTCTTCCACTCCGTGCGAAGCTCGAAAGAAAGAGGGAGCTTTGAAATCAGATCACCGGGAACTGTTTCGGCAGTCTGTTTGAACAAGTCGCTGTACACATCCTGCCAGTTGACGTCAGATAAAAAAGAAAGCTCCGTACCGAACAGTGCGCTTTTAATAAGCCGGCATTCTGTTTCGTAAACAGAGTCAGCGTTTAAAGGTTTATGTTCGTTAACGGAACTGTTGCTCATTTTCATTCCTCTGACTTAAATCTATATTAAAACATAACGTTAATATTATTTAAGAATATGCAGGAGGGCGTTGACCCTCCTGCATAAGAAAAAAACTTGCGCAAGAATTTTTCTCTCGATTAGTTGTTCATTGCACCGCCTACATCCTGCTCGAGGCAGCCAAAGAAACCGAAGCCAGCCTTTGTTTCGTACCAGCATGCGCCTTTTTCATCAGCTGAGGGTGATGCTACAACCTGATCCTTGTAGTTGAAGTTAATCTTCTCAGCAACAGGAGCTGTGTATTCCTTTTTCATTCCTTTTTCACTCCTTTCAAAAAAAATTATATGTAAACACTGAATTAAATCAGCGTAAACAACTTAAATTTTCAGCAGTCCTTCTTTTACCAGTCTTCTTGTGCGTTCGCATATCTGAGGATTGGCATGACCTGCATCTCCGCCCTGAAAGTGAAGCGCAAGGCAGGGGAGACATTTGTCTCTGTAACTGCAGCCGCTGCATTCAATGGGTCTCGGATAAGTTTTTGATATATCGTTAATCTCTTTCCACGCGGCTTCAAAGCCTGTTTCAAGAGGATACGAGCTGATTGTGTAAAGACTGTTGCACGGATGCATTGCACCCTGCCAGTCAATGCTGAAGCCGCTTCTGCCTGCTCCGCAGCGCATTCCGTATTCAAGCTGACCGTTTCCGCCCAAATCGGGGAGGGACATTTCGTCTATCTGCTTAAGCTCAAGATTATATGATTCGGCTTCAAGCTTAAGCATTCTGACATATTCATCAAGAGAAGCATCGTGGTCAAAGCCTTTCCGGTCTGTATTTTCTCTCGGCTCAAGCATTCCGAAATTAATCTTAATCCGAAGTCCGAGGGAAAGAACCGTTCTGACAATGTCATCGCCTTTACCGGCCATATATCTGTTGGGCGTTACCGCAATGATAAGCGGAAGCCCGCTGTCTCTTGCATTTTTTATATTACCGATTACCTTTTCAAACTGTCTGTGTCCCGTAACGGCTTCGTATGTGTCCTCGCTGTCGCCGTAAAGCGAAACCTGAATGTGACTTGGCGGATGCTTTTTGAAAAATTCAATCCGTTTCTCGTCAAGCAGCAGACCGTTGGTGAAAATACAGATTTCAATTCCGAAGCTGTGAAGATAAAGGTAAAGCTCGTCAAAATCGGGATAGGTGAGACATTCACCGCCCGTGAGTTCGATTTTCATCATACCCATTTTTATGGCGGAGTCTGCGAGCGACTTCCATGTTTCAACCGGAAGCAGCTTTGCCGATTTCATCTGAGCTTTGTTCAGATGAACATAGCACATCTTACAGTCAAGATTGCAGAGGGGGGTAAGCTCAAACTTTCCGTGAAGAGGAATACCTTTTCCACGCGCCTTGAAATCAAGGAACCGGTCAATAAATCTTGAATAGTCCTTTGGGTCTATGCTTTGATTTTTAAGCCATGCGACATATTCGGGCAGGCTTTCGGGAATCTTTTCGTCAGGCATCGGATTTACCTCCTCTGTCTTTTTTGAAAAGCTTAACATAAACTGACCAAAGCTTGAGAAAAGCCGTGTGATTGAATTTCCTCAGAGGGAATTCAATCATTCTGACTTTTCCGTAGAATCTGAAAAAACGGGAATCAAGACTGTATGTCTTTCCGTCACGTTCAAGTGAAGTAATCAGACCGTAAACCCTGCATCTTTCTGTCCACGGGTCATACTGATAACAGTTATCGCCGATTGTAAGAACTTTGCCGTCCTTAACCCGTTTTACACGGTGGGCGCAGTAGCGGTTCTTAACATCGAGAAACATTACAATGTCGCTTTTCTGCGGCTCGCGTCTGAGCGGAACAATTGTAACATAATCAAGGTTCATTCTGATAAGCGGTTCCATGCTTTTCCCGTTCAGCTGAATTCTTATCGGCATAACCTCGCCTGTACGGGCAAGCTCACACCAGTCTTTAATTGAAACAGAGCGGGTAACACCGTCCAAAACAATCACTGCCGTTCAGTTTTTTCAGAATAACAAATGCAAATGGACATAATAATCCCATTTGACCTATTTGTTTCTAATATAATAACACAAAATTATAATAATGCAACACTTTTTTTATTTCTGAACGCAAGTTTAAGCGATTTTGTCTATTTGTACAATATATTTATTGCATCAGATTGAAATTTGTTTATTATATTCACAAGATTAAGGGCATAATAACAAATATTGGCATCTTGTAATCCGCGGATTTTTGTTTACTTAAACAAAAATTAAGGTTTCACATGACAAAAAGGAATATTTATTGAATCTTGATCTGCTTTGTGATAGAATCATACAGCAAAATGCTGTATGAGGACTGTTGAGATTGGTGAACAGAAAAAACATTTATAATATTATTAACTGGATTCTTGCCGTTTTTCTTTGCTCGTTCGGAATCTGTCTGTGTACCAAGGCTGATTTCGGCCTTTCGATGATTGCGGCGCCTCCGTACATTATCCATGTCAGGCTGCGTGAAATTCTGCCGTGGTATACGCAGGGAACCTCGGAATACATATGGGAGGCTTTCCTTTTCTTTGTTCTCTGTATTATTATACGAAAGTTCAGGGCAAAGGGACTGCTTTCTTTTCTGACCGCCGTGATTTCGGGCTTTGTTATTGACGGATGTTTTCTTCTCCTCGGCGGAAATGCGCCTTACGAAAGCCTTGCAATGCGGATTGTTGCGTTTGTTATCGGCGCGCCTGTTATATCACTTGCGATTGCTTTTGTTTTCAGAACCTCTCTGCCGCCGCAGGTTTACGAATTTATCGTGAGCGAGATATCAAAAAGCTTCACTCTGAAGCTTGACAGAGTGAAGCTGGGCAACGATATTGTTATGCTTGTCATTTCCGTTGTACTTTCGCTTGTTCTCACAAAAGGGCTGACGGGAATCGGTATAGGAACGGTTATTGTAACCTTTGCCAACGCACCGATGATTTCGTTTTTCGGAAAGCTGATTGATAAAATCGAAAAATGATTATGCGTCATAAAATCCGATAATCACAATGCCGACAAGCGCTGTTCCGATACATATGTAATGCTTCAGGGAAAGCTTTTCTTTAAGGAAAATTCTGCCCCAGATAACCGATACGGCACAGTACGATGAAATAATCGGCGCCGAAAGCGCAACATGCTGCTCATCGGCAAGAGCGTATATATAAGCAAACTGACCCGCAGTTTCAAACAAAGCTCCCGCATACTTGGGGGCTTCTTTTTTTATGCTGTATTTTTCCTTTTTGATAAATCTTACATAAATAAACGCAATTGCTCCGCATAAGAAAAACGTAAGCTCATATGCCGTGTTTGCGGCGTCCTCGTCAAGCTTTTCAAGCACAATGCTGTCCGCAAAGGTTCCGAGAGCGTCAAGCAGCGAATAAATTACGGGTATAAGAATTGCGACAACGCTTTTGGAGTATTTGTAATTGCTTATTTCCTGCCGTGCCGCGCGAAGCTCGTCATCCTCGGTCATTTCCGAAACGCCGAGTCCGATTACACCGATTATTACAAGTGCGACAGCGGCAATCTGCGCCTTTTCAAGCACGGTATTCTGAATGGCGAGACACAGAAGGAATACTATTGCTCCCGAGGAATTGCAGATAGGGGAGGAAATCGAAAGCTCGATAAAACGCAGTCCGATATAGCCTATTGTCATCGAAGAGATATAAAGAAGGGAAACAGGCAGATATGTCAGCACCGTATGAAAGTCAAACGGCGTATCGGTAAATATCAGAGTGTACAGCGCGTGTATGCCCATGACAAGGCCAACGGCTGTCACCATTTTAAGCGGATTGTGTTTTTCGCCGGGGTCGCCGCATCCGATTTTTGAAAAAAGATCGGAAAAGCTCCAGCACAGCAGTGCAATCACTGAAAGAACAAACCAGTTCATATTTTACCTCATCAGTATACGAGTATTTTTTCAACGGCAAGAATGCCGTCTGCTTTTTTAACGTTTCCGAGTCCGAGAAAAGCTCCGTCGGGAGAATAAACTCTGCAGAGGCCGTCTGCGGTACAGCTTTTAATCCTTGCAAGGTCAAGCTCACCGCCGTTTGTGAAGCGTGAGGACTGTTTTTCGCTGACATTTACGGCAGGGTAATCCGCAAGCATTCTGTCACATGGCGTGATAAGCTCACCGGCTCTGTTTTCGCTGACAGCCTTTTCAAGCTCCTCAAGGGTAACCGTCTGCTGAATTGAAACCGAATTTGCCTCTGTCCTTCTGAGCGCACTGATAACCGCGCCGCAGCCAAGGCTCCTTCCTATGTCGTCGGCAAGGGAGCGGATATATGTTCCCGCCGAGCAGGCGACATCAATGCTGAAGCGTTTGTCCCTGAGCGGTTCGCAGATATTTATGTTATATATTGTAATATCCCGTGCCTCGCGTTCGATTTCAATACCCTGACGCGCCAGCTTGTAAAGTCTTACTCCGTCCTTCGATACCGCGGAATACATCGGGGGATACTGTTTTATGTTTCCTGTGAAGGATTTAACTGTTTTTTCGATTTCATCCTGCGTGACATTCACTTCATTTGTTTCGGTAATTTCGCCGGTAGTGTCAAGAGTGTCCGTAACGGTGCCGAGCAGGATTTCCGCACGGTAGGCTTTATCGTGGACGGGAAGATACTGGGAAAAACGTGTCGCTCCGCCGAGCATGACGGGCAGTACTCCCGTTGCCATCGGGTCAAGAGTTCCCGTATGACCGGCTTTCTTTACGCCGAGTATCCGCCTTACCTTATTGACGGCCGTGAAAGAGGTGATGCCCTCGGGCTTGTCTAAAAAAATGAATCCTGTCATCAGAACACTCCGTTCGCTTGTGTGAAAATATAAGATATATTATACATGCTTTTCAGCTTATTGCAAGAATAATTCAATTTTAGTATTTTAAAATGTACATATTTGTGCATTTGTTATATTAAATTTATTAATATGACATTATGTTATGTAATACTGCACAAAACAGTATGTTATTATTTGGCGTTACAGCCAAATTTTTTTTAAAAACTGTTTTTTTGTTGACTTTAGAAAAATAATAAGTTATTATGTAGATGTATCTTAATCCTGTGAGGTGTCCCGATGAGCAGAATTTCCTTAGAAAATCTTGTTCAGAGGGCTCGCAGCGGCGACAAGACAGCGATGAATGAAATCGTTGCTCAGCTTGCTCCGGTTGTAGAAATTATTGCTTCAAGGAATGTCGGACGCTGTCCGCTTACAAGAAGCGATCTGATACAGGAGGGCATGATAGGTCTGCTTGGTGCTGTATACGGATACAGCGAACAGGGCGGCGCAGGTTTCAGAACCTATGCATCTGCCTGCATCTCAAACGGTATCAGCAAGGCTGTGGAAAAACAATCTGCAAGGAAGCATATGCCTCTTAACACATATGTTCCGTTTGACGAGATTGATGAAGCAACTGATGTCAGTACCGATCCCCAGGTTCTTCTGAACATGCAGGACGGAATTGCGGAGCTGTCGGAGCTGATTAAATCCGTACTTTCAGAAATGGAAAGAGAAACGCTCAGGCTTCATACCGCAGGACACGGGAATTCATATATTGCCGAGACACTCGGAATAAGTGAAAAATCCGTTGACAATGCATTGCAGAGGGCAAGGAGAAAACTCAGGGAAAAATGGATACCGTAAAAGGTGCGTAACGGCAGAGTCCGTGCGCAGAAAAAAATAATAGCGAGGTAAAAATCATGTACGAAGACAAGACATTAATTTGCAAGGATTGCGGCGAAGAATTTATCTTCACAGCAGGTGAGCAGGAATTCTATGCAGAAAAGGGTTTCGTTAACGAGCCTCAGCGCTGCAAGAAGTGCCGTGATGCAAGAAAGAACGCTGTTCGCGGCGAGCGCGAAATGTTTGACGCAACATGCGCTAACTGCGGCGGTCCCGCACGAGTTCCTTTCCGTCCGAGAGAGGACCGTCCCGTATATTGCAGCGAGTGCTTTGCAAAGATGAAGGAAGAGGCATAATTTATTTATAAATTCAATTTATTTTAATTATGACACCGCGGCTGATGTTTTTGCATCACCCGCTTCCTTGTTTTCAGATTAAAATGTTTGATTTACCGCTGGACTCATTCCGGTCAGGTGTTGTGTCTGCTGTGTTTCTCTTCAATGCTGTCTGCATAATTAATTTCCGATTCAACCTTTTCATATTCCGACAGAGGCGGAACAGGTATGCTCTGAGAAGAATGTGAATGCTCATCCGAATGGTGATGATGCGATGAGCCGCTGTATTCGGAATGCGTCGAATGATGATGCTCGGAGGAATAATGTGAATGCGAATGGTGGGAATCGGAATGCGCGGACGAATGATGATGCGATGATGAATGTCTTGATTCGCTGTGTCTCTGATAATCCATGAGATACTTGTCCGCGTCGAAGCCTTCGGTTATCTCCGTGCTTTCGTCAAATGTATCCTCGTGTGTATGATGATGACTGTGATGATGTGATCTTTCCACGTTTTCGTCAAAATTCTTAAGGAAATCATCAATGCTTTCATCCTCAAAGCCGAAGGTATTGTCTGTATCCGATTTGCTATGCTCCTCAACGGAATGTCTGCTGTCAGCCGCGGCAGTATTGTGCGTTTCTGCCGTTTTCTTCCTTTCGGAGGTACCGGAGTGTTCTTCGGATTTTCCCGAATGAGAGTGATTATGAGAATGTGAATGTGAATGAGAATGAGAATGCGAATGTGAGTCTGAGCTGTGATGGTGATGATGATGGTGGTGATGATGGGAACCCGAGCTGCCTGACGAATGTGCGTCATCTGTATCCGGAACGTTGAAAACAGCCGTATCCTCGGACGGAGCCTCGCTGCGGGAGAAGTTCTTTCCGTCTGCTTCGTCAACAATCGCTTTATACTGAATCGCGCTTATCTCACTGATTTCATTAAGCTTTCTGTCAACTTTTTCTTTCTTTTCGTTTTCTTCGGCTTCTTTTTTGCCGTCTGTATTTTCGCTGCTTTTTTCTTCGATTTTATTAATATTTTTCTTGTAGTATATCAGTACAAGCACAAATGAAATAAGCTGCACCGCAAGCATATGTGCCATGAAGGACCATGTTACATATCTGTCGGTGATGTAGATGCTGTTTGCAAGTAAAACAAAAAGGAAATGGTCAATAATGGCGGCATAGGTTGCGCCTGTAACCCGCGTAAGCAGACCCCATTTGATACCTGCAATTGTTTCGTGGACGATGTAGAAAAATACGATGAATACAATAACGCTTGAGGTTGTCTTGTCATAATAGCCCATAACCTGATTTCTGAGAAGCATCGGCATGGTCATAAACATGTAAAGAACAGCCTGGAATACATTAGCCCGTTCAAAATCGAGAACCTTTTTCAGCTTTTTGAGAATATATCCTCTGAATGTAAATTCTTTGAAAATTGAGCCGACAAAGCTTGTGAAAATATAAATAAGAACAGCGGTTGACGGGGTAAGATTTTCTATATCGTGGACAAATTTAAGACTCGGCGGCGAAAACTGGAGGTCAAAAGCGCTTTTATCGCTGATAAGGATAAAAAGAGCCTCAACAACTATTACTGCAAAAAGCGGAAGAACCGAAAAAACAGTGCCGCAGATTACGCCTGTTTTGAATTTTTCATTTTTTTTGCTTATGCCTAAAACGGATACAGAATCCTTTTTCAGCCATATGTATACGAAAAGCACTGTAAGACCGACTATTCTTGAATAAAATGCGTCGCCGAGAACCGAACGGTCTGACTGCAGAAAGAAAACATCAATACAGTACAGCGCGAAAATGACAAGATACATCGTTATTGTATTCGGTATTGTTTTTCCCTTCGGATTGCTCATTTCCTCATCCCCTGAAATCTCTTAAATTTAATTATAGCACATAATACCGCATTATTCAACAACACAGTAAAAATTTGACTCCCATGCGGGAATATAGGGATGATGGCAGAAGTGAAAGCTGTAGCCGGGACAGATTTCATTGATTTTCAGCGGCAGGGTATACATGTCGCTGTTGCGGTGATATGCGCAGACATAGAGCTTCGGGCGGTATTTTATTATGGTCTGTCTTGCGCCCTCAAGCGCTTTTTCTTCGCTTCCCTCAATATCCATTTTCAGAACGGTTATTTCACTGCCTCCGAGAATGCTGTCGACGCTGTCTGCCTGTATTTCAACATTTCCGGATGATGAAAGCTTTGAATTTCTGCCCTTCTTTTTTTCAAAGTGAAGCGTTTCACGCCTGTCCCACGCTGCGAGGTTATACGTTTCGATTCTTTTTATTTCCGCAGTGTTTGCGGTGAGCTTTTTATAGTTTTTGGCATCGGCTTCCACGGCGATTATTTTTCTGTAATCGTTAACGGCGCTTAAAAATTCACGAACGGTGTCGCCGTCGTAAGCGCCTAAATCCATGAATATTTCGCAGTCACTGAGATGGAGATAACCGGAATAGATTTCGTCTTTTTCCTTCTGACAGCCGAAAAGATAGCTGACCTTTCCGCTTACCTTGAAATTAAGAATATCAATATAGCTTTTCCTTGAAAAATCATCGGAAAGCAGGGAGTAAGCCCTGTCAAATTCCGCGTCATGCTCTTCGATAAATTCACGGGTGAAAACTCCGTCGTCGACAATCGGAACATTAGGAGCGTAAAGCGTATGCTCCTCTGACATTCTGCGAACCCTTTCAAGCGTCTGCTCATCGTGAACGGCAAAGCACATAACTATAACAAAATCGGCATATTTTTCGCATACCTCGGAATATTTCATCACACGGTAACCTCTGAATGAATGACCGCGTACAAATTCGTCGCTTGCGAAAATTCCGTCAGGCTTCAGCCCGATTTCGGCCATTTTATCAATAACCATGTCAGCACCGTTGCCCATGCCGTAAAGAATAATCGGCAGGTCGGTTTCCTTCAATGAGTCCCAGACATTTTTTTCTTTAATATTTTCTGTCATTATTTTCACACTTTCTATTGTTCCGACTGCTGTATTATGATATACTAAATCAAAATAATAATCAAGGTTGTGATTGAATGAAATACGATTTCAGCGATTTTTATATTGTTGCATCGGGCGAAACTGAGGAAAAAGCCGCCTTGTTGTTTGCCGATGAAATAAAAAAGAGAACGGGAAAGGCTCCCGAAATCTGCAAAGAGAAGCACGACGGAAGCTATGTTGAATTTGTTATCGGCGAAAAGGATAAAAGCGAAAAATACACTGTATCCCATAAAAACGGCGAAATCACAATTACGGCGTGCCGTTTCCGTGCGCTGATTTACGGCGCAGGTCTGTTTATCCGCAAGAGCGAAATAAAGGATGGAAAAATTACTCTCACACGAAATCTTACCGGTGAATATTCTCCTTCCTTTACCGAAAGAGGACATCAGCTCAGCTACACCGATATGAACAATACATATGACGCATGGACAAAGGAGCAGTTCAGACAGTATTTTATCGACCTTATGCTGTTCGGAAATAATACTTTTGAAAGCGATTCAGGCGGCAAGGGCGAGGAAAACAAACTGATGCATTACACACGCCGCGAGGCAATGCGTCTTAATGCAATTACCTGTGACGAGCTTGACCTTGACTTTTCTGTATGGCATCCGCTTTCAAAGGATAAAACCGATGAGGAAACACTTGAGGAGCTTCGCGAGACATACGGCGCACTTTGCAAAATGAATGTTCTTTTCCCTCCCGGCGGTGACCCCGGCGACCTGCAGGCTGAGGATTTTGTGGAACGCTGCAAGGTTATGAAAAAAGAGCTTGTAAAATATTTCCCCGACGCGAAAATGATGCCCTCGGCACAGGCTCCGCACTGTTATCCCGACTGGGGCGAGCGCTTTGTTAAGAAAATGGCCGAGCTTCCCGAAGAGATTGACGGTATTATTTTCGGGCCGAATCACGCTATGCCTCTTGACGAACTGCGCAGAAGAATAGACAAGCGTTATCCGTTCCGCTATTATCCCGATATTACGCACAATGTCCGCTGTGAGGTTCCCGTTCATTATCAGCAGGACGACTGGCATTTTGCCTTCGCTTCAACTCTCAGCCGCGAATCTGTAAATCCTCGTCCGAAGGAATACAGAACCCATCACAGATTTATCAGACCTTATGTCTGCGGCTCGGTCAGCTACTCCGAGGGCGTTAACGATGACCTTAATAAATTTGTCTGGTCTGCGATGGATTTTGATTTCAACTGTGACTTAAGAGAAAGCATACGCGACTATGTACGCACCTTTTTCTGCGGTGTGGATGTCGAAACGCTTACGGAGCTGCTTCTCGGACTCGAGGAAAACTGGGAATGCGACCCTGCTGAAAACGCATCCGTAGATGTTACATATAAAGGCTTCCGCGAGCTTGAAGCAAAGCATCCCGAGCTTGCAGGAAACTGGCGTTTCCAGCTTCACCTTTTCAGAGCGTACTGTGATAAAATCGTCCGTGACAGACGCCTGTTCGAGCTTGGCCTTATTGCTGAGGCAAAGCAGTTTGCGGTTCTCGGTGACGCTGAGAGCGCAAAGACTGTTCTCAGAACCGATTTTACAGATGAATATAAAGAGATGCGCGCAAGGCTGTTCCCGCTTGCTCAGAAGCTGTTTGAGCTTATCGGTATTCAGCTTGATGTTGAGCATTTCGGCGGCATGGCGTGGGAGAGAGGCTGTACTCTTGACACAATAGACAACCCCGTCACCGACAGAACATGGCTTCTCGGCAAGCTTGAAGCTGACCCGGAAAATGCGCTTGATTATTTCAACAGAAACAGTGTTGAAACAGACGAATATTATTTCTCCTTCGCTGACCACGGCTTTGAGGTCTGCGGCAGACAGGAAGGGGAGTTCTATATGAATTTCCAGGGCGACAGCAACAGAAATGCCGAAATTCCCATGTGCATGACAAAGGTTTATGATCATTTCAACTTTAAAACAAAGGTTGCGGGTCTTACAGGCGGAGCTTATAAGCTGAGAATCACATATATGTGCAGGCGGATTGATGAGGAAATCAATCATCACAAGCTGAGCATTAACGGAAATATTATCCATGACGGCGGTCAGTTCGGCGGAGTAAGAGACGAAGCCTATGAGAAGAAATATCTTGCAAACGGCTTTATGAGCGTTGTTTATGATATCCCCGCAGAGCTTATCTGCAACGGCTGTGCGGAGCTTGAGATAACCGAGCCGACAGAAGGCTTCATGATTGCGGAATATCGGTTCACAAAAGCATAAAATAAAAAATCAGGGCTTAAGGGCCCTGATTTTTTGCGTTATTCGGGTTAAGAGCAGCATGATTTTAAGACAAAAAATCAAAATATGAATTTAAGTATTTGACTTATAAATCCATATATTATATAATATTATGAATTTTTATTTTACTAAACATAAAGGGAATGACAAAAATGCTGAAAAATGTTTATTTCATTCAGGCAAATTCAGTTGTCTGCGGTGAAAAATCCAAGAGTGTTTATCTGCCCTACGCGACGGGCTGTATTGCCGCTTATGCGTTCAGCGATGAAAAAATCTGCTCAGAGTATAAATTCGGCGGATTTATTTACACAAGAATGAATCTCGATAAGGCGATGGAAAAGCTTGACAGTCCTTTTATCTGCGCTTTTTCATGCACAACGTGGAATACTGAATACAACAAGGCTCTTGCTAAGCGCGTAAGGGAAAAATATCCCGACTGCATTATTGCTTTCGGCGGTCACAATGTTCCTTCCGACGGCGCCATGCTTGAAAAATGCCCCGAGGCTGATATTCTTATGCACGGCGAGGGCGAGATTGTATTCAAGCAGCTGCTCGAGGCTTTTCTCGGCGAGCGCGAGCTTAAGGATATTCCGAACATTTCCTACCGTGACGGCGATAAGATAATCAACAACGAAAGAGAATTCTACAGTTTTTTCGATTTCCCGTCACCGTATACAAGCGGAACTTTTGACTGTATTCTCGGCGATGACTATGATTTTGCGGCGATATTTGAAACCAACCGCGGCTGTCCAAATCAGTGCGCATTCTGCGACTGGGGCAAGCTCAGGAGCAAGGTTAGAATGTTCTCCATGGAGAGAGTCATGGCTGAGCTTGAATGGTTCGGCGCAAACGGAATCGAATATATTTACGGTGCCGACGCAAATTTCGGTCTTTTCGAGAGGGATATTGAAATAACCCGTGAAATGATTCGCATTCACAACGAAACAGGCTGCCCGAAAAAATTCAAGGTCAATTTCTCGAAGGCTCGTCTTGACCAGGTTATGGAGGTCAGCCGTCTTATCAGCCACAGCGGACTCGGCAAGGCTCAGACGCTTTCATTCCAGAGCCTTAATCCCGAGGTGCTTAAGAATATCGGCAGAAGCAACCTTGATATAGGATATTTCAACAAGCTGATAACCTTCTGCAACGAGGAGGATATTCAGACATATACCGAGCTTATTCTCGGACTTCCCGGCGAGACAAAAGAAAGCTTTGCTGACGGTATCAATACTCTTCTTGTCGGCGGACAGCATAAGACGCTCAACGTTTATCCCTGCGAGTGGCTTCCGAATTCCATAATGGGAAGTAAGGAATACACCGAAAAATTCGGACTTAAAACAGTTGATGTTCCGTTTATTCTTTATCATTCAAGCGAGGATGAAGATGACGCGGGCGTATTTGAATACGCAAAGACAATCTGTGAAATGGATTCAATGGATAAGGAGGGCTTCTGCTATTCCTATCTTTTCGCCGTAACGGTTCAGGCTATGCATATGCTCGGCCTTACCCGTTTCCTTTCGATTTATCTTTATAAGGAGAAGGATATTTCATATAAGAAATTCTACGCTTCTCTGATTGAATATGCCGAAAAGACCGACGGCGTGCTGCATACGGCCTTCAAATCAATTTCCGACCATATCAGGGATATTTATAACGGTAAATCATCTCTCGGACAGTGTGATTCACGCTTCGGTACAATCAACTATGAAATGGATGACCTTCTTTTCCTGCGCTGCATAATCAGCTATGACGAGCTTTTTGATGAGTTCTCTGATTTTGTCGCTGAGCTTACGGGAACGGAAGCGGACGATGAAATGAAGGAGCTTCTTAATTTCCAGAAGCTTGTAATCTATCATCCGGAGCGTCCTGTTGAAAAAATCGTTTCCGAATATGATTTTGCTTCGTATTTTACAAAATTCCTTTACGGCGAGCCGGTTGAGCTTGAAAAACGCAGAACCGAGCTTACTGTTAAGAATTCCGTTGAGCTTACCTGGGAGAATTACGCGAGAAATATTCTCTGGTACGGCAGACACAACGAGCTTTCGGTTTATCTTGCCGACGCGTACAAGCCCGAACTGAAATATTAAGGAGACACTTATGTCCAAAACCTGTAAAAACTGCGGTGAGGAAATAAAGGATACTGCGAGAATCTGTCCGAAATGCGGTAAGCCTGCCGACCCGCCAGAACAGCCTTATCTTAACAGGAAGGTTAAAAAAACACCGTGGATTGACGGCACTGATTCAAAAACGGCGGATAAGGAAAAAAAGAAACCGCATATCGGAATAATAATTGCGGCGATTCTGTTCGTTGCCGTTATTGCGGCGGGAATGTACTGGCTTGCAGAACGCAGTCCGCAGGAAAACGGTATTAACGGCGAAGCTTCGCCGACAGAAGCGGCAACCGCTGCGGTTACATCCGATACTCCCGACCCCGCGCTTAAAAAGCTTGCTGACGAGGGGAGAATCGCATCGAAGCTTTCGGCGGTTGACAGTGACAAAATGAAAAGCATGATTGCGGACGCAAAAACGCTTGAATATACCGAAATGGGCGAGCGGGAATTTGCCGAAAAGGTTTACGGCATTACCGGCTGCAGGCTTTCCTCTGCCGATTCGTCACTCAGTGAGATTACTGCGGAAAACGACAGCTTTTTCTTTGCCGATGCAGGTGATGACGAGGAAGAGGCATATCTTGCTTTTGATAAAAAAGAAAAGACAATGTTTATTCTTGTTTATCTGCCGGACGGATACTGGATGTGCGAAAAGGTTGCAAATGAAAATATTGTTGCAAGATACAGCGGAGAAGAGCAGAACAATACCGAGGTTCATTATGTTCTTGAAGAAACGGGCGAAACTGTTTTCTTCGGTAAAACCGTTGATGACATCTGGTGCTTTTATTACAACGGCAGCGGCGAGCTGTTCCTCTGTATGGATAATACCGATATTTCCGACCCGAAATTTTTTAACGGGGATTTTCTCAGTATGGAATCCTTTGCGGGACGGCTTTCGCTTCAGACTGTCCTTGACAGTATAACTGCTGAATACGGAAAAGAACTTAAATTCTGATATATAAAGGAGCTTTTTTATGAAACATTATGAATCAATTATTATCGGACATGTAACAATGGACCATGACACCGATTATCTCGGCAACGAAACAACGGCAATCGGCGGAGCCGTTATATATTCGTCAGCCTCCGCATACGCTCTCGGTCATAAGGTCGCGGCTGTTACAAAAATAAATCCTGCCGATAAAGAAAGACTTACATATTTTACAATTCCCGAAGAAGACCTTTACGCTATTGAGGCTGAGTCCTCCTGCACAATGGAAAATCAGTATTTTACCGCTGACAAGGAACGCAGAAAATGTGCCTGCGCGAGCGTGGGAACTCCTTTCACAATTGACGATATTCCCGAGGGCATCGACGCCGATATCTATCATTTTGCAGGTCTGCTTTACGGTGATTTCACAAGCGGGATGATTAAGGATGCCGCGAAAATCGGCAGAGTCGCCGTTGATGTTCAGGCGCTTCTGCGTCATGTCAATCTTGCTGACCATTCCATGTTTTTTGAGGACTGGGCGGATAAAATGGAGGTTCTGCCTTACATAGATTTCCTTATGCCCGATTCCGCCGAGGCTGAAATACTTACAGGTCTTACCGACCGCTACGAAGCCGCAAAGCTTCTTTACTCATGGGGTGCAAAGGAAGTTATCATTACCCATAACACAGAGGTTATTGTATATGACGGCAGGGATTTCTGTGCTGTTCCCATCCGCGCAAGAAACCTGAGCGGCAGAACGGGCAGGGGAGATACAACCTTCGCCGCGTATTATACCGAGCGTCTTACGCATTCGATTAAGGATTCGCTTCTTTACGCTACGGCAACCGTTTCAAATAAAATGGAAATTCCCGGTCCGTACAAGGCGACAAGAGCCGATGTTGAGAAATACATTGACGAGTTCTATTCGGATATAAAATAAAAATTCAAAGAAAAACTCCTGCGGCTTACTCAACCGCAGGAGCATTTTTTATTTGGTCCTGTTTCCTTTTTCGGGAATAATAAAGATGAATACAAGCGAGCTGATAAGAAGCGTGAACGGGTAGAAAAGCTGGGGCATAATCTGAAAAGCCGAAAGCTTGTGACCGTCGATATTTGCCGCCGAAAGAGCGACAAGCATCTGTGCGCCGTAGGGAATTACTCCCTGGAAAATGCAGGAGAAGGTATCAAGCAGCGAGGCGGCTTTTTTGTTGGAAATATTATATGTTTCCGACATTTCCTTTGCAATGGGATTTGCCATAACTATTGCGACTGTGTTGTTGGCTGTAGCGATATCCATTGCGCCTACAAGCAGACCCATACCGAGCTGACCGCCTTTCTTGCCCTTGAATATCCTGTGGATTCCGTTAAGCAGAGCGTCGAATCCGCCGTATTCACGGATAAGCGAGCAAATGGCAGAAACAAGAACGGCAACCATGGCTGTCTCAAACATACCCGAAGCGCCCGTTCCCATATTTGCAAGCAGGTCGGTTGCAGCGGTTGCTCCGGTCGCAAGCATGATTACGGAACCCGAAACGATACCGGCAAGCAGTACAACAAAGACATTGATGCCTGTGATTCCGCCGATGAGAACAAGAATATAGGGGATAATCTGAATAAGGCTGTATTCCTCGTTAACAGTGCCGGTGATGTTGCTCTTAAGCGAAAGTACAAAAATAAGTACAAGAGTGAGAATTGCCGCGGGAAGAGCAATTGCAAAATTCTCGCGGAATTTATCCTTCATTTTACAGCCCTGACCGTTGCATGCGGCAATAGTTGTATCTGAAATGAATGAGAGGTTGTCGCCGAACATTGCGCCGCCCATAACGGAAGCAACACAGAGCGGAAGTCCGAAGCCCGAAGCATCGGCAACAGCTACAGCAATGGGAGTGATTAGCGTGATTGTGCCGACCGATGTACCCATAGCTGTTGAAACAAAACAGCTGACAACGAAAAGGACGGCAACGGCAAACTTAGCAGGAATGACAGAGAGCATGAAATATGCGACGCTTTCCGCACTTCCGCGGCCTACAACGCCGACAAATATGCCTGCCTCAAGGAAAATGAGAATCATTGTGATTATATTGGGGTCGCCGACGCCTTCGCCCATGATTCTGATTTTATCGTCAAATTTAAGCTTTGGGTTCTGAATGCATGCGGTAAGCAGCGCAACGAGAAATGCAACAACAATGGGAATATTATAAAATCCCATTTCAATTTTCATAACGTATTCAAAGAGTATACCGAGTCCGAGATAAAGCACAAGAAAAACGCCGATAGGGAGCAGTGCTTTTATGTTTCCTTTTTTCATAATTTCCTCCGATTTGATAAATTGCGTTTAAACGCAGCAAATGGTATTCTACTATATATAAAAGAAAAAATCAAGTAAAAAATTCTTTGTAATAATTGAATTAAACTTCTTTACAAATACGAATTCATGTGATATAATCACAACATATGAGGGCGTAGCTCAGTTGGTAGAGTACTTGCTTGACGTGCAAGGTGTCACGGGTTCGAGTCCCTTCGTCCTCACCATTATAGAAGCCTCTTTTGTCAACCACGGCAAAAGAGGCTTTTTCAGAACAGTCAGGTGATAAAAATGAAAGAAATCTGCGATTACATGATAATTCAGCGTGACGAAGACGGGTTCGGATGTGCCGTCTTCAGCGGTACATATAAGCCCGACGACGAAAAGAACATTGTCGTTGCGCGGGTCATGCGCGAGGATGACAACTTTATGGCTGTTCCGTGGCAGAAATGCAGCTGCAGCGGTGAAAACTGGTCTGTTGAGCTGAAAATTCCGCAGGGCGGACTTTACAGAGTCGAAGCCCGTCTTGCTCCCTGTGAACAGCACGAATGCAACAATTTCTACGACTGGGCTCCGCTTATAAAATGCGTTTATCATGTCGGCGTCGGCGAAATTTTCGTTATGGCGGGACAGAGCAATATGTCCGCCTATTCAAGAGACCCTGCCTATGACCCGTCTGAGCTTGGTATCAGTCTTTTTGACAACAGCGGAAACTGGGTGCTTGCGGCGCATCCGCTTAACAGCGTTCCGAATCCTGTTTATCCCAATAACGATGAGAATTCGGGCAACGGACCCGGACTTGCGTTTGCCCGTATGATGAAGCGTGCGCTTAACGTGCCGATCGGACTTGTTTCGGCGGCTAAAGGCGGTTCGTCACTTGAATCGTGGAATCCTGCCGAAAAAGAGGAGTGCTATCTTTACGATTCTCTTGTTCAGAAGCTTGAACAGGTCGGAAAATTTAAGGGTATGATATGGTACCAGGGCTGCAATGAAACCGTTGAGGAGGAAGAGGCGCAGACTTATCTTGAAAAATTCAGTGAGACTGTTTCTCTCTGGAGAGATAAATTCGGCTTTTTCCCGATTGCGACCTGTCAGATAAACCGTCACGCGTGGATGGAGGAGGACAGGGAACGCCGCTGGGGCATGGTGCGCGAGGCACAGCGTCAGGCTGCAATTCAGATTCCCGATGTATATATTGTTCCCACAATCGACCTGACCTCATGTGACGGGATACATAACAGCAGCGCTTCCTCGGTTACTGTCGGCGAGCGTCTTGCCAATGCAATGCTCAGGGGCTGGTATAAGCTCGGCGGATATTCCGCACCGTCGGTTAAACGTGTATCGCGTATTGACAGCAGAACCGTTCTGCTTGAATTTTATGAAAAACACGCTCTGCGTACAATGGATGACCTTGCGCACGGAATAAATATTGAAGATGAAAACGGCATAACGGAATGCACAAAAATTTCCGTATGCAATGAGGGCGCGAAGGTTACTGCGGAGCGCGATATCGGAAAAAATGCATTTTTCCACGCCTACTGGAAGCGCGAGGTTCCGCCGTTCCTTCTGCGTGATGTTTACGGGATGCCGATGCTTGCGTGCTATAATGTAAAAATTGAAGATTGAGAGGGCGATTGTATGACAAATATCGGTATTGTCGGTATAGGCGACATCAGCGGAATTTATCTTAAGAATATAACGGAAACCTTTAAGGAATTAAATATTGTCGCTGTCTGCGACCTTATTAAAGAACGCGCGCTGAATGCGCAGGAAAAATATAATATTCCTAAGGTTTACGATACAATGGAGGAGCTTTTTGCAGATGAGAGCATCACTCTTGTACTCAATCTTACGCGTCCGTATGAGCATTTCGCCGTTTCGAAGGGGGCGCTTCTTGCGGGAAAGCATGTCTACAGCGAAAAACCGCTCGGCGCTTCTCTTGAGGAAGGACTTGAGCTTGTAAGGCTTGCAGAGGAAAAAGGACTTATGCTCGGCGGAGCGCCGGATACGTTTATGGGTGCTTCAATTCAGACCTGCCGTAAATTTATTGACGACGGCAATCTCGGCGAGGTCATCGGCGCTTCGGGCGCAATGATAGGCCACGGCCCCGAGAGCTGGCATCACGACCCCGAATTTTTCTATAAGTACGGCGGCGGTCCGATGATGGATATGGGTCCTTATTATGTAACGGCTCTGATTAATCTTATGGGAGGCGTCAGGAAGGTTACCGGCGTTGCTCAGACATCCTTTAAACAGAGAACGGCAACCTGCAAAGAACATTACGGTGAAATTATTGATGTAGAGGTTCCGACATTCCTTACGGGCGTTCTGCACTTTGAAAGCGGAGCGATTGCAACGCTGACCACAACATTTGATGTTTACAAATCCAACAGCAGAAACATTGAAATCTACGGCTCAAAGGGAACGCTTTTTGTTCCCGACCCTAACTGCTTCGGAAATCCGATTACATTCTATGACGGAGAAACGAATGAAACAAAGGAAATTCCCGTCTGCTTCGATTATACCGAAAACAGCCGCGGACTCGGCTTTGCGGATATAGCAAAAGCGATTGAAACAGGCAGAAGACCGCGTACATCGTATAAGCAGACGCTTCATGTGCTTGAGGTTATGGAAGCCTTCAGAAAGAGCAGCGATAAGGGCGGCGCTGTGGAAATAAAGTCGGAATTTGTTCGTGAAAAGCCAATGAAGCAGAACAATGTTCACGGCATCCTTGATTAAGGAGGAATTTATATGTCAGAATTTTTTGCAAAAATCGGTTCGTTTTTCACAAGCGCGGCGCTTGTAATCACATATCTGCTCGGACTCGGAACGGTTGGCTGCTCCGATAATTATGAAATCGTTAAGCATGATAAGGTTATTATGCTTGAGGCTCTCTGCTGCGGACAGGGAATGTGTACCGACGGTGAATATCTTTATTCCTCAAGCGCTATTACGGCGGTTAATTTAACCGTTATTGCAAAATGGGATATGAACATGAATCTGGTTGATAAAAACGTTATTGCCGTTCCGAAGCAGCTTACAAAAACCTACGGAAGCAATCATATCGGCGGTATAGACTGCTTTGACGGCATAATCTATGCGCCCGTTGAGGATGACGATTATCAGCATAATTTCATCGTTCTTTATGACTGCGATACGCTTGAGTATACGGGTAAATACTACAACCTGACATGTCCGATGCTGACTGACGGTATTCCGTGGTGCGCTGTTGACGGCGAGAACGGATACCTTTACACCTCAAAATATTCGGGCGTTACGGAGATTCTTCAGTACCGTCTCTCCGACATGTCCTTTATTAAAGCAATCCCGCTTGACAGGGAAGTTAACCGTATTCAGGGCGGTTCGGTTTATAACGGTAAGATTTATCTTTCAACCGATGTTTCTCACAGCGTTGACGAGGAGATTTACGCCGCAGACCTTAATACGGGAAAGGTTTCGCTTGAGATGACCCGCAGCCTTTGCAATTATGATAACGAGGCGGAGGATATTTTCGTATATCCGTTCAGTGACGGCTCGCTTATTCATGTGATTGACTATGACAAGCTTCTGGGAGTTAATATTTACCATTACAGACCCGTAAAATAAAACGAAACAGCAGAATCCCCGATTCTTCGGGGATTTTTCTTGATTATCATTCAAAATAGTGGTAAAATACAGTGCAGAATATTTCGGAGGTAATTATATGAAAACTCTTTTAAAAAACTGTGATGTTCTTCTTTATGACGGAAATTCGTATTATGTTAGTAAAAATTCTTATATAGGAATTGACGGCGATAAAATCGATTATATCGGAACAGAAATGCCGGAAACTGAATATGAGTATAAAAAGGACATGACCGGTAAGCTTGTTATGCCCGGACTTATCAACTGCCATAATCATTGCCCGATGGTGCTTCTGCGCGGAATCGGAAGTGACCTTCCGCTTGACAAATGGCTTTTCGGAACGGTATTTCCGATTGAGGACAAGCTCAATGCCGAGATTATCAGCGCAGGCAGCTATCTTGCGATTATGGAAATGATTAAAGGCGGTACGGTCAGCTTTTCAGATATGTATTTTGAACCGCAGACAACAATTGAAGCTGTCGGAAAGGCGGGAATGCGCGCAAACATAACCCGACCCGTTCAGAGCTTTGACCCGAATGAAATGCCTGCCGATTCATACAGAATAAAGGAATCGATTGAGCTTTTTGACAGATACAACAACACATTTGACGGACGCGTTAAGGTTGATTTCTGCATTCATGCCGAATATACGGTAACCGAGCGTATCGCAAAGGCATATATTGATATGTGCAATGAGAGGGACGGACAGCTTCATATTCACGTTTCCGAAACAGCAAAGGAACACAGGGAATGCATTGAAAAATACGGCAAAACTCCGACTCAGTGGTTCAACGGTATGGGTGCTTTTGAATCACCTGCGTTTCTTGCTCACTGCGTGCATGTTGAAGACGGCGACCTTGAAATATTAAAAGAGAAGAACGTAAGCGTTGTTCACAATCCCACAAGCAATATGAAGCTCGGCAGCGGCTTCGCACGCATTCCGAAGATGCTCGATATGGGTATAAATGTTGCTCTCGGTACCGACGGCGCGGCAAGCAACAACAATCTTGACATGTTTGAGGAAATGCATCTTGCTTCCGTTATTCACAACGGTTATCTTCAGGATGCAACCGTTATGAATGCCGACAGCGTTATTAAAATGGCAACGCTTAACGGCGCAAAGCTTCAGGGCAGACACGGCTGCGGCGAAATCAAGGTCGGAAACAAGGCGGATATTATCGCAATCAATCTTGACGCACCGCATCTTTATCCCGCGCTTGATGAAAAGGCTCTTATCACTTACGCCGCTCAGTCATCGGATGTCTGCATGACAATGGTTGACGGTAAAATTCTTTACGAAAACGGCGAGTTTAAAACTATCGATACCGAAAAAGTATATTCCGATGCCAGGAAAGCTGTTGAAATTCTTTATTAAGGATTGAAAATTATGAACGAAAAACTGCAAAGATATCTCAGCACAGTTTTAAAGGTAAAGCCGAATCCGAAGCTGCTGAAAAAGAAAATTGTTGCCTACAGGCCGGCAATTGTTGATGTTTCCGACTCTGCGAAAATCAATATTTCGGGCTTTCTGTCCGTCAATAATGAATGGACTCCGGGGCGCAAGCTAAAAAACAGACTCGTCGGCTCTCTGCATATCGGCGACAACGCGCAGGTCGAAATCGGGAACTTTACTTCCTATGCGGGCACTCAGCTCACGGTTGCAGACAATGCCGTATTCAGGGCGGAGGACGCATATATGAATTACGGCTCTGTGATTGAATGCAGAAACCGTATTGAAATCGGAAAGCACTGTCTTATCGGTGAACGTGTTAAAATTTCGGATTCAAATAATCACAGAATCAATTATGACGGATATAAAATATCCGCACCCGTAATTATCGGCGAGCATGTATGGATATGCAATGATTCGATAATTCTCTGCGGAGTTACAATCGGCGACGGCGCGGTTGTTGCGGCGGGCTCGGTTGTTACAAAGGATGTTCCGGCAAGATGCGTTGTTGCCGGCGTTCCCGCAAAGGTTATCAGAGAAAATATTTTCTGGACTGAATAAGGAGAGACGGAAATGGAAAGAGCTGACAGCGGACTTGCTTTTATGCTCCGCTACGAAAATATAGCATGGTATGAGGACGGAAAGGTCAGAATACTTGACCGCCGTATTTATCCACGCAAGGTGGAATTTGTTGTCTGCAATACCCATGAGGAGGTTACGCAGGCAATCCGCGATATGGTTACCCAGAGCGCCGGTCCGTATACCGCGGCGGCAATGGGAATGGCACTTGCCGCTTATGAGTGCCGTACAATGCCGCAGGAGAAACAGCTTGAATACCTTGAAAAGGCTTCTTATACGATTTCTCACGCACGGCCGACAACCGTTGCGCGTATGTCACTGATAACGGGCGGCTGTATGCAGGCGGCAAAAATCGCGCTTGAAAAAGGCGAAAATGTCAGTGACGCGATAGTTGAGTATACGGTTAAAGCAAACAATCTCCGTTACGGTAAGGTTAATCTCATGGCAGAGCATCTTGTGGACATGTTCCCTCAGAACGGTACTGTAATGACACAGTGCTTCGGTGAAACGATTGTCGGAATGATGCTCAAGGTTGCAAGGCAGAGGGAAAAGAATATCAGAATCTTCTGCCCCGAGACACGCCCTTATTTCCAGGGCGCAAGGCTTACGGCAACTGTCTGCAACGAAATGGGCTTTGATACAACGGTTATTACCGATAATATGCCTGCCTATGTCATGAAAAAGGAAAATGTTGATGTGTTCACATCGGCTGCGGATGCAATATGCATGGACGGTCACGTTGTAAATAAGGTCGGCACATATCAGATAGCGATAGCGGCAAAGTATACGGGAATACCTTATTTTGTAACGGGTGCGCCCGACCACGGTCATCCTACAATCGACACCGTTAAGATTGAAATGCGCGACCCCGATTTTGTGCTTCAGGCAATGGGCGTGAAAACCGCCGCCGACGGACTTAAGGGATATTATCCCGCTTTCGACATAACGCCGCCCGAGCTTGTCAGCGGAGTTGTAACGGATACGGGAATTTATACTCCGTATGACCTTTACAGCTATTTCAAGGACGGAAATATGGGCGAATATGAAATGGTAATTTAGCAGGAATAGCGTCTTCACATTATAATAAAAAATAAGCAGTTTTAAGATAATCAAAACATTGATTTAACTTAAAACTGCTTTTTGCTGTATCAATTTTGAAGATTATTTCTGATGTGACTGAGGAATCATATTCGGATAGAGAAGCTTGTGAAGATAATCGGTCTCTTCCTCCCAGTTAAGGATAAGAACCTCCTGACCGTCGCGGATTGAAAGCGCTGTGGGTCTGTAAGGAATTATATCCTCGTGAACGGGCATTGTAAGATATGACGGGGCTTTTGCAAGCTGTGAAAGGATTTCAAGCTTTGTGAAATTCGTTGTTACAAGAGGAAGCATTTTATCAAGAAGCTCTGCGAGTGTCTGGATGGAAGCTGTTCTCAGATTGGAAGCAATTGCGTTGAGAACCTTTCTCTGCCTTCCGGTTCTTGTACGGTCGTTGTCGGTCCAGCGGAGTCGTGAGTATGCAAGAGCCTGTGTGCCGTTGAGATGATATGTGCCTGCTGATTTGCCGAGAACAACCTTAGCCTCCGTGCTGTCCATTGTAATATCAACGCCGCCGAGAATGTCCATGATACTCTTGAAGCCCGTGAAATCAACTGTTATATATCTGTCGATTCTTACCTTGTAGTTCTGGTGAACCGCATCAAGAAGAAGCGCTGCGCCGCCGTATGCGTGGGCCGTATTGATACGTCTGTTGCCGTGACCGGGGATATATGCGTAGGTTGCACGGGAAAGTGAAACCATGTTGATGCTGTTGTTGATTGTGTTCACCGAGATGATGATGTTCGAGTCGCATCGCGGGAAGTATGATGTGGCAAGGTCACCGAGGTCGTAGCCGACAAGCAGTACGTTGAAAATTCTGTCGTCATACCACATAACATCATTTGCAAGGTTTGCGGCGATATTTGCATCGGCGTCGGCCTGACCGTCAAACTGGAGCGTTTCGTCCCTGTCAAGGTTCGGGTCAACCTCACCCTGCATATCTCCGAAATTGATTTTGCTGAGATATTTCAGATCAACAAAAAGATATGCTCCGCCTGCAAGCAGTGCAAAAATCAGAAGAAGGGCGATGAGCGTTTTAAGAGCCCTGTGCTTTTTCTTTTTCTCTGATTTCTTTTCTTTTTTCAGATCCTCTGCGGTCAGCATATATTTGCTGGAGTCGGAGTCAATAATCTGATATTTGTTTTCGCTTTTGTCGTCCATTTTATTTTCCTCCCGAATTAATTCGATATTTTGTATTATATAACAATTAAATCAGAAAATCAACCTTGCACAATTAAATAAATAAATGTATAATAAAGTTTTGAAAGAAGGTTATCTGATGACTGAACTGAAAAAAATGACGCTTTCTCTTGCCGAAGCAAACGGTACTCCGGGCAGGGAGAATGAAATACTTGATATAATTACAGGGTTTATTCCCGAGGACTTTGTATGCCGGAGGGACTGCTCCGGCAATCTTATCGCTTCGCTTGACGGCGAGGGCAAAACGTTTCTGCTTGACGCTCACGCGGACAGAATAGGTCTTATTGTGACCGCGATTGAGGAGGGCGGATTTCTCCGTGTTGCAAAGTGCGGCGGAATGGACGCCCGTGTGCTTGCCGCTCAGGATGTTACTGTCTGGGGCAGGGAAGCTGTTTACGGGGTCATTACTTCAACGCCTCCGCACCTTTTAAAGGACGGCGACGGTAAGAAGGCTGTCGATTTTGATAATATTCTTGTTGATACCGGAATGACAAAAGAACAGGCGGAAAAGGTTATATCACAGGGTGACAGAATAACTGTCCGCTGTCCGTCGGGCGAGCTTTTAAACAACAGAATTTTCGGCGCGGCACTCGACGACCGTGCAGGCTGTGCCGCGGTTATCCGTGCGGCGGAAATAATTGCCTCTTCCGAAAAGCATCCCTGCGTCAAGCTTCTTTTTTCCGCGCAGGAGGAAACAGGCGGCGACGGAGCTGTTACGGGAAGCTTTAATATTGACGCGGATGAATGCATTGCGGTTGATGTCAGCTTTGCCGACGCGCCCGACATGCCGTCAAAAAAGTGCGGAAAGCTCGGAAACGGTCCGATGATAGGAATCGCTCCCGTTCTTTTGTATGATATCAGTCAGAAGCTTCAGAATATTTCCCGGGAAAAGAATATCCCTTATCAGCTTGAGCTTATGGGCGATTCAACGGGAACAAACGCCGACCATATTGCAATTTCAAGGGGCGGAATAAAGACGGGTCTTGTTTCAATTCCGCAGAGAAATATGCATACAGGTGTTGAAATAATCGACATTTCCGATGTGGAAAACACTGCAAAGCTTATTGCCGAATATGTTCTTGGAGGCGGTCTTGATGCTTGAACTTATTGAAAAGCTTTCTCTTCTCAACGGTATTTCAGGGCGTGAAAATGAAGTAAGAGATTATATAATAAAAGAGATAAAGGATTATGCCGACTCAATCGAAACCGACCCGCTCGGAAATCTGATTGTGTTCAGAAAAGGAAAGAAAACGCCGAAAAACAGAGTAATGCTTGACGCTCACATGGACGAGGTCGGGTTTATGATTACCGCAGTCAACGCCGACGGAACGCTTGAATTTGAATGCATCGGCGGAATTGACAGGCGTGTGATGCTCGGAAGAGCGGTTACGGTCGGCAAAAACAGAATCAACGGCGTTATCGGGGTAAAACCGATTCATTTTCTCTCGGCAGACGAACGGATGGCGCTGCCGGAACACATGTATATCGACATCGGCGCGGAAAATAAGGAAGACGCCGAAAAGCTTGTCAGCCTTGGAGAATATGCCTGCTTCAATTCGGAATTTGTCCGTTTCGGAGACGGATTTATCAAGGGCAAGGCACTCGACGACCGTGCGGGCTGTGCAATTCTGATTGATATGATAAAATCTGAGCTGCAATATGATATGTATTTCAATTTTGCGGCAGGCGAAGAAACGGGCTTCGGCGCAGCGGGCACTGCCGCTTACAGAGTTAAACCCGATTATTCAATCGTGGTTGAAACAACGACTGCCGCCGACCTTGCGGATGTTCCGGATAATAAGAAGGTCTGCCGTCTCGGTGAAGGCGGAGTTATTTCGTTTATGGACAGACGCACGATTTATCCGAAGGAGCTTTTTGACAGAGCTTTTGAGCTTGCAGAGGAAAGCGGAATTAAGGCACAGGTTAAATCCGCTGTTGCCGGCGGAAATAACGCAGGCGTTATTCATAAAACCGCAGGCGGCATAAAAACGCTGACTGTTTCGCTTCCGTGCCGCTATCTGCATTCAGCCTCATGTGTTCTTAAGGAAGAGGATATTTACGAAAGCGCAAAGCTTATAAAGCTTCTCAGCGAGGATTTTGCAAATGCTTAAGGCAGTGGAAAAGAATGATACGGACTTTCTGAGCTTCTGCGACAGAGATGTTTTCGGCACAAGAATCAAAGCATATTATAATTGCTATTCGACTGATTATGATTTTGTTAAATTCTGGGCGCAGTATGATGAAAACGGAAAAATAACGGCGGCGGTCAGCCGTGTTGACGGCGACGCGACGCTGTGCGCCGGGAACGCGGATTTTGAAGAGCTGACGCAGTTTCTGAATGTTGTCGGCTACCGTACCGTTCAGTGTGAAAAATCTGCGGCCGAAAAGCTTTCGACGGAAGATTTTGATTGCGGCTATGTTGTCCGCTGTGACAGCGTCGGAAATTTTAAAGACGCTCAGATAAAAAAGTTCTTTGAGTTAAAAGAAATATATGATATAATAAAGCCTGAAAATCTGACGGGTGTGGGAGATTATCTTCCATGGCTTTCCGATACGAAATTCAGGAGAGACAGAGGTACCGCCGAGGGCAGAATCGCTGTCTGCGACGGGGAAAATGCAGGCTGCGCCATGGTTCTTTTCAGAACGGATAAGGCGTCCCTGCTTGGAGCTGTTGCAACAAGACCGCAGTACAGAGGCAGAGGACTTGCACGTTCTCTTGTCCTCGGACTTGCCCGTCAGGAGCTTGCCGACGGCAGACGGGTTGAGCTGCTGTGCAAAAACGGCTCAATTGTTGAATTCTATAAATCCATAGGTTTCTGCATTGTAAATGAATGGGGACTGATTAAAAATGCAGCAGAATTTCTTTAATATAAGTGAAAAGGTTCAGAATGCGGCTGACAGGGCTCTTGAAAATATAAAGGGTCAGTTCGGCGCGGTGGATGAAATTACGGAATATAATCAGCAGAAGGTGCTTTCCGCGTTTATAAAAAACAACGTAAGCGAAAGCATGTTTCAGGAAAGCACGGGCTACGGCTACGGCGACAGAGGCAGAGAGGTTATCGACAGAGTATGGGCTGATGTAATGGGCGCGGAGGATGCGCTTGTCCGTCACAATTTTACCTGCGGTACTCATACGCTTTCCGTATGCCTTTACGGCATGCTCCGTCCGGGAGATGTTATGCTTTGCGTTACAGGCACGCCCTATGACACGATTCATTCGGTTATCGGAATTGACGGCAAGGGAGACGGTTCGCTTGCCGATTTCGGAGTTATATATAAGCAGGTTGATTTAAAGGACGGGAAGCCTGACCTTCAAGCAATTAAGGAAGCGGTAAAAAAAGAAAAAATAAAGCTTGTTTACATACAGCGTTCAAGAGGCTATTCTCTGCGCCCGAGTCTTTCGTGTGAAGAAATAGGCGAAATTGTTAAAATTGTAAAAGAAAACAGCGGCGCCGACATTATGGTTGATAACTGCTACGGCGAATTTACGCAGAAGATTGAGCCGACACAGGTCGGAGCGGATATTATTGCAGGCTCGCTAATTAAGAACGCGGGCGGCGGTATTGCCCGCACGGGCGGCTATGTCGCAGGCAGGGCTGACCTTGTTGAAAAAATATCCTACCGTCTTACAACTCCGGGTCTCGGACGCGAGGTCGGTGCAACTCTCGGTATGAGCCGCGAGCTTTACATGGGTCTTTTCTTTGCTCCGCACACTGTCGGCGAAGCTCTCAAAACCGCGCTTTTCGCTGCTGCGCTTATGGAACAGTTCGGCTTTGAAACAACGCCGAAAAGCAGCGATACCCGCTTTGATATTGTTCAGGCAATCTGTCTGAGAAACGAAGAAAATCTTATTGCCTTCTGTCAGGGAATGCAGTCGGGCGCACCGATAGACTCGTTCGTAACTCCCGAGCCGTGGGATATGCCGGGCTATGACAGCAAGGTTATTATGGCGGCGGGAGCGTTTACGGGCGGTGCGTCAATCGAGCTTTCCGCTGACGCGCCCTTAAGGGAGCCTTTTGCGGTATGGATGCAGGGCGGACTTAATTTCCACAGCGGCAAAACGGGTATAATGCTTGCCGCACAGAAAATGGCGGAAAGAGGTCTTATCTGATGAAATATGACGGTATTACGGGCGACATTCTCTTTCTTGCCGCTCAGAATAAATTTGAAAACAGCCGTGAATTCTATGAAGAGCATAAGGAAGAATTAAAGCGCGGCTTTACGGTCCCGATGCGTCAGATTGCCGCCCATGTTGTGAATGAAATCGGTTATATTGACGATAAAATGATGACCGACCCTGTACGCATGGTGTGCAGATTTTTCAGGGATACCCGTTATTCAAAATTCAAGAATCTCTACCGCGACAACCTCTGGATTATGTTCATGCGCAATAAGCACGAATGGGAATGCTACCCGTGCATGTGGTTTGAGGTTACGCAGAATTACTGGTCTTACGGCGTGGGAATGTTCAGAGTTGACGCAAAATATCTTGAGCTTTACCGAAAAGCGCTGCTTGAGCGTCCCGACGAATTTCTTAAAGCGGTTGCGGAGGTTGAAAAGACGGGTGCGGAATACTGCCCCGAGTTTTACAAAAAGCATAAGCCCGGCGAACCGATACCGGAAATTGAGCCGTATTACGACATAAAGGACATGTTCTTTATGAAAAAGCGCACAGACTTTAAAACACTGGAAACAGAAGCTCTTCTTGATGAGCTTACGGAAATATATCACAGCTTTTCGGGAATGTATTCGTTCCTGAAAACCGTATCAGATGAAAGGATGATGTTATGAGTCTCAAGGAATTAAAAAGCGGAACCGATATCAGAGGTTACGGTGCCGTTGAATACAGCAGTGAGAAAAAATATCTCGGTGATGAAACCGTTATGAAAATATCGGCGGCCTTTGCTGACTGGCTTAAAGAGAGAACGGGCAGGGAATATTCCGAGCTTAACGTTTCCGTCGGCAGAGACTCCCGTGTATCGGGGCCGAGAATCAAAAAGGCTGTTTCCGACTGCCTTACATTCCTCGGCGTAAATGTCTTCGACTGCGACCTTGCTTCAACTCCTGCAATGTTTATGTCAACGCTTGACCTTAAATGCGACGGCGCGGTTCAGATTACGGCAAGCCATCATCCGTGGGAGAGAAACGGACTTAAATTTTTTACTCCCGACGGCGGACTTGAGGCTGAGGATATCGACTGGCTTCTTGACAGGGCTGAAGAAACCGATGTTTCCGCTGTAAAGGAAAATGCGGAAAAAATAACCGCTGTCGATTATATGAGTACATATGCTGAACACCTCAGAGATATGATTAAAAAGGGTGTTAATGCCGAAAATTACGACAGACCGCTTGAAGGATTCAGAATTATTGTTGACGCAGGCAACGGTGTCGGCGGATTCTATGCGACGGATGTTCTTGCGCCTCTCGGTGCGGATATTGAAGGCAGTCAGTTCCTTGAGCCCGACGGAATGTTCCCGAACCATATTCCTAATCCCGAAAACGCTGCGGCTATGGATTCGGTATGCGCTGCGACCGTCAGAAGCAAGGCTGACCTCGGAATTATATTTGACACTGATGTTGACCGCGCAGGCTGTATTGACCGCGACGGTGACGAAATCAACCGCAACCGCCTTGTTGCTCTTGCCGCTTATATAGCGATGGAGGGCAGGAAGGACGGCGTTATTGTAACGGATTCGGTTACCTCCGACGGACTTAAGGAGTACATCGAGGCTCTCGGCGGCGAGCATTACCGCTTTAAGAGAGGTTACCGCAATGTTATCAACAAGATGATTGACCTTAATAAAGAAGGCCGATTCTGTCCGCTCGCTATGGAGACCTCGGGTCATGCCGCTTTTAAAGAGAATTACTATCTTGACGACGGCGCCTACCTTATGACAAAGATTGTCATTCTGCTTGCAAGAGACAAGTCCGGCAACGCGATACGCGACATTCTTGCTCCGCTTAAGCAGCCCGTTGAGGCAAAGGAGATTCGCTTCAATATAAAGCTTGAGAATTTCCGTCCTTACGGCGAAAAGGTTATTGCCGACCTTGAAAAATATTTTGACGGCAAAGACGGCTGGAGGATTGCCGACGATAACCGCGAGGGCATGAGAATCTCCGCGGATAAGGACCACGGAAACGGCTGGCTGCTTCTCAGACTCAGCGTTCACGACCCCGTTATGCCGTTCAATATGGAATCAAACGAGCAGGGCGGGGTTATGAAGATTGCGAAGGAATTCAAAGAATTTATTATGAATTACACTGATCTTGACCTTACACCTATTGAAGAATTTGTAAAATAAAAGGGGAGTAAATATGGCAGTTTTTAAACCTTTTAAAGCGATAAGACCAATACCCGAAAAAGCGGCTGAGGTTGCTGCTCTGCCGTACGATGTCATGAACAGCGATGAGGCAAGAGAAATGGTTAAGGGCAAACCTTATTCTTTCCTGCACGTTGATAAGGCAGAGGTTGACCTTGACCCCGCAATTGATATTTACGATGAAAAGGTTTACCTTAAGGCAAGGGAAAATCTTGATAAGCTTGTTTCCGACGGTGTCTGCAAGGCGGATGAAACACCGTGTATCTATATTTACCGTCAGATTATGAACGGCAGAAGTCAGACGGGTCTTGTCGGCTGTACTGCCATTGATGATTATATCAATAATGTTATCAAAAAGCATGAGCTTACCCGCGCCGACAAGGAAGCGGACAGAATCAGACACGTTGATTACTGCGATGCCAACACAGGTCCGATTTTCCTTACTTACCGCGAAAATGATTTTATAAACGAAACCGTCGAAAGCTGGAAAAACAGCCATGAGCCTGTTTATGATTTCAACGCTGACGGCGTGCAGAATACAGTATGGGTCATCGACTGCCCTGAAACAATAAATGCACTGACCGGGAAATTCTCGGCGATTGATTATCTTTACATTGCCGACGGTCACCACAGAGCGGCTTCGGCTGTCAAGGTCGGCAAGATGCGCCGTGAGCAGAATCCCGATTACACCGGAAACGAAGAATTCAACTTCTTCCTTGCTGTTCTTTTCCCGAGCAATGAGCTTGAAATTATGGACTACAACCGTGTTATGAAAGACCTCAACGGTTATACAGCCGATGAATTCATGGCAAAAATGGCAGAGGTTTTCGATATCGAAACGGCAGGTAAAGATGCTTACAGACCCGAAACAAAGCATACCTTCGGCATGCTGCTTGACGGTATGTGGTACAAGCTGACAGCGAAGGACGGTACGTTTGACCCGAATGACCCCGTTGACCAGCTCGATGTTTCTATCCTGCAGAAGAACGTTATTGCTCCGATTTTCGGCATTGACGACCCCAGAACCGACAAGAGAATCGATTTCATCGGCGGTATCCGCGGACTCGGTGAGCTTGAAAGAAGAGTCAGCACCGACATGAAGATTGCGTTCTCAATGTATCCGACTACCCTCGATGACCTTATGGATATCGCGGACGCAGGACAGATTATGCCGCCGAAATCCACATGGTTCGAGCCAAAGCTCATGAGCGGTCTGTTCATTCACAAGCTGTCATAAATATTAATGAATTGTTAAATATTTCATTTTACACTTGCAAAATAATGTAATAAGGTATATACTGAATTAGCACTCTGGCAAAAAGAGTGCTAATTTTACATTTACAAGGTGATTTTTATGAGAACAAAGCAGTTTAAGGCAGAATCAAAAAAGCTGCTCGACATGATGATCAATTCAATTTATACCCACAAGGAGATTTTCCTCCGCGAGCTTATTTCCAACGCAAGCGATGCTATGGACAAGCTTTATTACCGTTCAATGCAGGAAAATCTTGCTCTTAACCGTTCCGACCTTACGATTAAGATTACTCCGTATAAAGAAGGCAGAATCCTTACAATCGAGGACAACGGTATCGGTATGACCGCCGATGAGCTTGAAACAAACCTCGGTACAATTGCAAAGAGCGGTTCTCTTGATTTCAAGAACGGAAACGAAAAGCAGGACGATGTTGACATTATCGGTCAGTTCGGTGTCGGCTTCTATTCGGCATTCATGGTAAGCGAAAAAATTGAGGTTGTCAGCAGGGCTTACGGCAGCGACGAGGCAAACAAGTGGACATCAAAGGGCGTTGAGGGCTTCACAATCGAACCCTGTGAAAAGGATGACCACGGCACCGTCATCACACTTTATCTTAAAGAGGACACTGAGGACGACAATTATTCCGATTATCTTGAGGAATATAAAATCCGCGAAATCGTCAGAAAGTATTCAGATTACATTCGCTATCCCATTACGATGGATGTTACCCATTCTCACCTTAAGGAAGGCACAGAGGATGAGTATGAGGAAGTAACAGAAACAGCCACGCTCAATTCAATGGTTCCGCTCTGGAAGAAGAATAAGAACGAGGTTACAGCCGACGAATACAGCGAGTTCTACCGCAACAATTACTACGATTACGAAGAACCTGCAAAGGTTATCCATACAAAGATGGAGGGTAATGTTGAGTACAATACAATGCTTTTCATTCCCCGTCACGCTCCGTTTGATTATTACACCAAGAACTACGAAAAGGGACTTCAGCTTTTCTCAAACGGTGTTCTTATCATGGATAAATGCGCTGACCTGCTTCCCGATTACTTCAGCTTTGTAAAGGGTCTTGTTGACAGCGAGGATTTAAGCCTTAACATTTCCCGTGAAATGCTTCAGCATGACGCACAGCTCAAGCTGATTGCAAAGAGTCTTGAAAAGAAAATCCATACCGAGCTTAAAAAGCTGATGAAGGACTCCCGTGATACATACGAAAAAGTGTTTGACGCATTCGGCACACAGCTTAAGTTCGGTCTTTACAACAGCTTCGGTACGAAGAACGATGTTCTTTCCGACCTTGTAATGTTCCATTCCTCAAACGATAAGAAGCTGACAACTCTTAAGGAATATGTCGAGAGAATGAAGGAATCTCAGGACACGATTTATTATGCCTGCGGCGAGTCGGTTGACAAGATTGACCTTCTTCCTCAGTCAGAAGCCGTTAAGGAAAAGGGCTTTGAGATTCTTTACTTTACAGAGAACGTTGACGAGTTTGCGATTCAGATGCTCGGCGAATTTGAGGGCAAGAAGTTTGCAAACATCTGCACCGACAATATCGACCTCGGCAGCGACGAGGAAAAGGAAGAGCTTAACGAAAAGAACGAAAGCGGTAAGGACATGTTCGAATTCTTCAAAGAGACTATCGGCGAGAGCGTTTCATCCGTCCGCTTTACAAACAAGCTTAAGAACCATCCCGTCTGCCTTACAACCGAGGGTGAAATATCCCTTGAAATGGAAAAGGTTCTCAATTCCATGCCCATGAACGAGCAGAAGGTCAAGGCTGAAATCGTGCTTGAAATCAACGCAAATCATCCTATCGCAGACAAGCTCAGCGAGCTTTATGCTTCCGATAAGGATAAGGCAGGGGAGTATGCAAAGATTCTCTATGCTCAGGCAAGACTTATTGAAGGTCTGTCCGTTGACAATCCCACGGAACTCAGCAATATGATCTGTAATCTGATGTTATAAAAGGGTACGGAGTACATCTGAACTTATTATCTTTTAACTGTTACTTTTACTAAAAAGGCAGGAGCTTTTGCCCCTGCCTTCTTCTCTTTACTGAACCGTTCCCGTAACCGTAAGTGTGCTTGCACCGGGTTCTATTGAAATCTCGCCTGTTGTGCTGTCCTGTGTATACGATGCCGCAGGAACTGTTATGCGTCCCGCCGTTGTTGAAAACTGACCTGTCGCCGTATCGTAAGTGTAATCGTCGGGTGATGTCAGCTCAACACCGTCAAGAGCAACTCTTGTGATGTTAAGAATCGGGTCGAAGGTGTCCGTAACCGTGATGTTATCGGTTTCAGCTGCCGCTGTGTTTCCTGTGTTGGAAATTACAAAGGTGTAGGTCAGCGGTGTGTTCGCCGCGACAGTTGACGGATTGACTGACTTTGTAATTGTCAGGTCGGGCTGCGGCTCGGGTGTAATTGTTGCCTCTGCCGTAATCGGCGCCGTAAGACCTGCGCCTGTTGCCGTAACCGTATTTGTAATGCTGCCCGCAGTGTCAAGGGGAGCGAATCCGTTTACTCTTGCCGAATATATTACCGCTGCGTTTCCGCCTGCGGGTACGTTTATGCCCGTTATTTCAAACTGCTGTGCGTCTGTAACGGCAGGAGCAGGCTGAAGAGTGCCGTTTGTAAAATAGCGTACGCTCCCGTCAATATATTCAAGCGGAGTGGCGCTGCCCGTTCCGTCGGGTACGGTATATGCACCGAGATTATCGGTAACGGTAAGATTGGTGTAATCCGCTGTTCCGGTGTTTACAATGTTGATAACATAGGTCACGGTATCGCCGTCGGAATAAGTGTCCTCAACAGCTGTTTTTGTTGCGGAAAGAACTTCAACAACTTCACCGGTTACAATATTTGAATTTCTTACATTGTCGTTATACGATAATGTTGCCTGATTGGTAAATACTGCCATGTTGTACCTCCTTTTGTTTTTCTGAGGTTTTTGTCCTCAGTTCCATAATATGTCAATACTCATTCATGGATACAGAAAGAATTAACTTTAGGATATAATTGTTAATAAACAGTTGACATAATTCGTTTTTGGTGTTATCATTTCAGCAACAGCTGTGATGAAGAGGACGGAAAAGGAATCTTTAAGAGAGTTGACGGGCGGTGCGAGTCAGCAGATGAATTTTCAATGTCTATGGCTTCTGAGCCGATGGTCTGAACCCGTTTCTGCCAAGTAGGGTCATCCGTATTACTGCGTTAAGGTAAAGGGCTTGTCAGAGCCTCTGAGGTGGCGGCATATAACCGCAATTTGAGTGGTACCGCGGGTATTTATCCCGTCTCAAAGTTTTCTTTGGGGCGGGTTTGTTTTTTGTATATTATAAAAAGTGAGGTAATTAACATGAGCGATTTTAAAATCGAAACAAAATGTGTTCAAGGCGGCTATACTCCCGGCAACGGTGAACCCCGTCAGATTCCCATAATTCAGTCAACGACCTTCAAGTATGCAACAAGTGAAGATATGGGCAAGCTCTTCGACCTTGAAGCAGAGGGTTATTTCTACACCAGACTTCAGAATCCCACAAACGACATGGTTGCAAAGAAAATCTGTGAGCTTGAAGGCGGCACCGCTGCGATGCTTACATCAGCCGGTCAGGCTGCTTCGTTCTATTCGGTATTCAATATCGCAAGCTGCGGAGACCATGTTGTTGCTTCTTCAGCGCTTTACGGCGGCACATACAACCTCTTTGCGGTTACAATGAAGAGAATGGGTATTGATTTTACCTTCGTATCTCCCGACTGCTCCAAGGAAGAACTCAACGCTGCTTTCCAGCCCAACACCAAGGCTGTTTTCGGTGAAACAATTGCAAACCCCGCACTTATCGTTCTTGACATTGAAAAGTTTGCAAATGCCGCACACGCACACGGCGTTCCGCTTATCATCGACAATACTTTCGCAACTCCCATCAACTGTCGTCCTTTCGAGTGGGGCGCGGATATCGTAACTCATTCCACAACAAAGTACATGGACGGTCACGGTGCGGCTGTAGGCGGATGTATCGTTGATTCGGGCAAGTTCGACTGGATGGCTCACGCCGACAAGTTCCCCGGTCTCTGCACTCCCGATGACAGCTATCACGGTATCACATACGCTGAAAAGTTCGGCAAGGAGGGTGCATTCATAACAAAATGTACTGCTCAGCTTATGCGTGATTTCGGCTCAATTCAGTCACCGCAGAACGCTTTCCTTCTCAACCTCGGACTTGAAAGCCTTCATGTAAGAATTCCCCGTCACTGCGAGAACGGTCTTGCTGTTGCAAAGTTCCTCAAGCAGAGCGACAAGGTTGACTGGGTTAACTTCCCGTCACTTGAGGGCGATAAATATTATGAACTCGCTCAGAAGTATCTTCCCAACGGTTCCTGCGGCGTTGTCAGCTTCGGCATGAAGGGCGGACGCAAGGCTGCCGAGCAGTTTATGAAGAATCTTAAGATTGCCGCAATCGAAACTCATGTTGCCGACGCAAGAACCTGCTGTCTGCATCCTGCAAACGCCACTCACCGTCAGATGAACGACGCTGAGCTTGAAGCATGCGGCGTACCTGCAAATCTTGTCCGTTTCTCCTGCGGACTTGAAAGCGCAGAGGACCTTATTGCCGATATCGCACAGGCTCTTGACAAGGTTGAATTATAATTTTACTCACACAGAGGAATGATTTAAATGCCTATTAAAATTCCCAACAGACTGCCTGCCGTCAAAACGCTGAATGAAGAAAACATCTTCGTTATGACGGAAAAGCGCGCCATAACTCAGGATATCCGTCCGCTAAAGATTCTTATTCTGAATCTAATGCCTAAAAAAATCGAGACGGAAACTCAGTTTGCGCGGCTTCTGGGCAACTCTCCGCTTCAGGTCGACCTTGACCTTATTCACACAAAATCGCATCAGTCGAAGAATACCTCGAAAGAGCATCTGCTGTCATTCTACAAAACCTTTGACGATGTCAAAAACAATAAGTATGACGGTATGATTATCACGGGCGCGCCCGTTGAACATATGGAATTTGAAGAGGTTGAATACTGGGACGAGCTGTGCGAGATTATGAAGTGGAGCAAAAAGAACGTTACAAGCACGTTCCATATCTGCTGGGGAGCGCAGGCAGGACTTTATTACCATTACGGAATAAAGAAATACCCGACGGATAAAAAGTTTTTCGGTGTATTTCCTCATACGGTTGAGCATAAAACCTCGATTCTTTTCCGCGGCTTTGACGATGTTTTCATGGTTCCGCAGTCAAGACATACGACGGTAAGTCGTGAGGATATAGAACAGTGTCCGAAGCTTAAAATTCTTGCTTCGTCCGAAGAAACGGGAGTATATGCCGTTTCGACTAACAAGGGCAAACAGATTTTTATTACGGGACATTCGGAATACGATGCCGATACTCTGAAAAACGAATATATTAGAGATGTTGAAAAGGGTCTTCCGATTGATATTCCGAAAAATTATTTCCCGGATGATGACCCGTCAAAGGAGCCGCTTGTATCGTGGAGGGCGCATGCAAATCTGCTGTTCTCCAACTGGCTTAACTATTTCGTTTATCAGACTACGCCGTATGATATCGATACTATAAAATAAGAATGGGGTTGCCCCATTCGGCGCAGGCTTGTAAGGATACTTTTGTTTTTGACGGATAATTTCCCCGAATACTGCATCAAACCCGCATCCGAATACGTCAGTATGCATGATGCGGGTTTTCTTTGTCTTCAGAAAAATTCTCTCGTCAAAAACTGCTTTGCACCTTAAAATGATGAATTTTGCCCGATTTGTGTTCTTTTGCGACGAAATCATACTGGCGTATGGCGAGGAACAAAAGGGCACAAGGCGGGTAAAAGGCGCATTTTAAGGAAAAGTAGCCTTGCAAGTCTGCGCCGTTTAGCGCAGACCGAAAAAGCAAACAATAAAAAAATAAGCAATTCTGAGGTGTTACTGAACAAATAAGTAATTTCAGAATTGCTTTTTTATTATAAACAATAGAATTTAATGCTTTTTCTAAACGTTTTTTCGCCCTCTCGCGGTATCGCCTTTGCTTCGGGTCAAAGAAAACGCTTTCTGCATCTGAATGCGACAGTCCCTGATTGTTTATGCATTATTATTTGTTAACCACATTGACTGGATTTCCTTCGCAGAATGCCCTGAGATTATTATAAACAACATCAAGCAGTCTGACTCTTGTTTCGTAGCCCGCCCATGCGACATGCGGTGTAATAAAGCAGCGTTCGCATGAGAGCAGTGGATTGTCCTTCTTCGGCGGCTCGGTTGAAAGAACATCAACGCCCGCGCCGAAAATTCTTCCCGAGTTTATTGCGTCGGCAAGAGCCTTTTCGTCAACGGCAGGACCTCTTGAGGTATTGATAACAATAGCACTTTTCTTCATTTTGGATATGAATTCCCCGTTGATAAGACCCGTTGTTTCGGGAGTGAGAGGACAGTGAAGCGATACTATATCCGATTCGGCAGCAAGCTCATCGAGAGTGACAAAGCGGAAATTTTTATAATCCGGCTGCGGCTTTTCGCGAGGAACATAGCAGAGTATGTTCATTCCGAAAGCGTCGGCGATTTTTGCAACCTCGCTTCCGATTTTTCCGAAGCCGATTATTCCGATTGTTTTTCCGCTCAGCTCAATCAGCGGTGTTTTCCAGAAACAGAAATCGCGGCAGGAATCCCATTCACCGCCGTGAACAGCCCTGCTGTGAAGTCCGACCTGATTATATGTTTCAAGTATAAGCGCAAAGGTAAGCTGCGCGACGGCAGAGGTCGAATATGTCGGAACGTTGCTGACGGGAATGCCGCGTTTTTTTGCGGCGGCGGTGTCGATTACATTAAAGCCGGTGCTGAGAAGTCCTATATACTTAAGCTTCGGCAGTTGAGCGATAATCTCCTCTGTGATGCGCACCTTGTTGTCAATGATGACATCTGCGTCAATACAGCGCTCGATTATTTTGTCGTCCGGTGTGTAATCGTATACCGTAAGATCGCCGAGGGATTCAAATTTTTCCCAGCTCAGGTCGCCGGGATTGGATGTAAATGCGTCAAGAATTACTATTTTCATAAAATTACCTCCGAATTGCATATTATTATACTACTTAATGCCGCTGTTGGAAAGAGTTTTTTTATTAAAGAATAAATTCATTGACAAAAATAATATGAAATGATAAAATAATTGCACATAATTCGCATGAGCAGGGACAGAAAGGAGTGCTTTAAAGTTGAATCCTTTGGAAGTCCATAAAATTATCAAGGAAAGCAATGAAAAGGGCGAGCGTCTGATTATTGAAGATTTAAGCAGGAAATGCGGAGTCAGATTAAGGCATGCTCATCTGAAAATGTCAGAGGATATGTTTGAATGTGAGTCCTGCGGCGGCTTCCCGCGCCACTGGGTAAAGGGTGTCAGCCTCTACGGGTGGGTGTCCCTCTGGAATTACGACCCTCCCAAGGAAACAGATTTTTCCATTGTTTCTTCAGGAAAAAAATTAAAAGCTTTTACAGAGCTTAAGGACCTCGATGAAGTTACGCCGGATGATATTGCTATTTATCCTCAGAAAAAGGAAACAGAAAAAAAGTGAAATTTTGCCGTACAGTAATGTGCGGCATATTTTTTTGTTGTAATTCGGTAATTATTGTGATATAATTTTCTAAATGTTTAAAAGGAGGAGATTTTTTGTCCGATATTAAGAAAACATGGTATAAAGAAATGTCTGTCTATCAGATATGGACACGCAGCTTCTGCGACAGCAACGGCGACGGTATAGGTGACCTTCCCGGTGTGTACAGCAAGCTTGATTACATAAAAAGCTTAGGTGTTGACGGTATCTGGTTTTCACCGATTTACCCGTCACCTAACGCCGATTACGGTTACGATATATCCGATTATAAGAATATAAACCCGGAATTCGGTACGCTTGACGATTTTAAGATGATTCTTGACGGCGCGCATGAGCGCGGAATGAGGGTTTTCATGGACCTTGTTGTCAACCATACCTCCGACCAGCACGAATGGTTTAAGGAGAGCTGCAAGAGCAAGGACAACCCCTATCACGATTATTATATCTGGCGCAAGGGCAAGGGCAAGAATCCTCCCAACAACTGGCTTTCTGTTTTCGAGGGCGGCGCATGGGAATACAACGAAAATCTTGATGAATACTATCTTCATGTTTTTGCAAAGGGTCAGCCTGACCTCAATATGGATAACCCCAAGGTCCGTGAGGAAGTAAAGTCAATTATGCGGTTCTGGCTCGATATGGGCGTTGACGGCTTCCGCGAGGATGTTATTACATTTATTTCAAAGGCGGAAGGTCTTCCGAACGGTATCCCGCTTCCTGTTGCAACGGGCGTTGAGCATTACAAGCACGGCCCGCACCTTGAGGAATATCTCAGCGAATTCAGAAGGGTTACTGATCAGTACGACTGCTTCACTGTAGGTGAAGGCCCGATGACGACGGTTAATGACGCCGTTAAATTCTGCTCCGAGGGCAAGGACAAGCTCCTTGACATGCTTATTTCCTTTGACCACATGAACGCCGACTGTTTCATGGCGGACTGGGTTAAAATTCCGTTCAGTCTTACAAAGCTTAAGTCAACATTTACAAAGTGGCAGAACAAGATGTACGGCTGCGGCTGGAACTCGCTTTATATTGAGAACCATGACCATGCCCGTATTATTGACCGTTACGGCGACCTGAGATACAGAGTTGAAAGCGGAAAAATGCTTGCCGCAATGTATATTCTTCAGTGCGGTACACCGTTTATCTATCAGGGTCAGGAAATCGGTATGACTAACATCTCCGTCAATAAGGTTGACGATTACAAGGATGTTATGACATTCAATAACTGGCGCATTTTCAAGAAGCTCGGCTTCAGTGAAAAACGCTTCCTCAAGCTTGCGGGAGAGGTAAGCCGTGAAAACGCAAGAACTCCCGTTCAGTGGAACAAGTCAAAGAACGCAGGCTTTACAACAGGTACGCCGTGGTTCAGCATCAACGAAAATTACAGGGAAATTAATGTTGAAGATGCTGAGAACGACCCCGAATCGCTCCTCAACTTCTACCGTAAGCTTATTAACTTCCGTAAGGGTAACGAGCTGGTAATCTACGGTAAGTATAAGGAATATTTCCATGCAAATCCGAACCTTTATGTTTACGAAAGAGTTCTCGGCACAGAAAAGCTTCTTGTTGTCTGCTCGTTCAAAGAGGGTTCTGTTAAATTCAAGGCACCCAAGGGCTATGACCTCACTAAGGGTGAGCTTGTCGCATGTAACTATAAGGATAATAAAATTGTTGATAACGGTTTCGTTACGAAGCCTTATGAGGTCAGAGTTTATAAATTCTGAGGTGTTTTATCTTGAAAAACGCGGTTAAAGTTGCCTGCTTTGTTCTGGCAATACTTATTATTGCAGGTACGGGTTCATATTTCTTCCTGAAGGATGTATGGGATTTTGACTTTATTGACGGACCCGAAAAAGGAACGGTTGTCCTTATGGGTTATTACGGAGATTCAAAGAATATTGTTCTTCCCGATAAGCTCAGAGGTAAAGAGGTTGTTTCAATCGGAGAAGGCGCTTTTGAAGAAAGCGATATTATCTCCGTTGAACTCGGAAAGCACATTACCAATATCGAAAAAAATGCTTTCAGAGAATGCAGAAATCTGAAATCCGTCAAGCTTAACGACGGTATTCTCGGACTCGGCGAAGCTTGCTTTATGAGCTGCGAATCCCTTGAAAATATCAACATTCCGTCATCACTTGAAAAGCTGAATGACGCCGTGTTTGCACAGGCGGGAATCAAAGAGCTTGATTTCGGCAAAAACGATAACTTTGTTCTTAAGGACGGCGTTGTTTACAGCAGGGATATGACAAAGATTTATTTTGCGCTTCCGAAGGCGGACCTTTCCGATTATGTCTGCCCCGATACTGTACAGAAAATCAGCGCATTTGCTTTCTGCCGTCATGAAGAGCTTAAGTCGTTCACAATACCGGACGGTGTTCCGAGACTTGAAAGCGCAACATTCCTCGGCTGTAAGTCTCTTAAGGAGCTTAAAATTCCGGATTCTGTTGTTTATCTCGGACCGCTTGTTGTATCCGAGTCGGGCATTCAGAAGATTTATATTCCGAAGCAGACATCAACTATTGACAAGTCCGCTTTCCTTCAGCTTGAAAAGCAGCTTACAATTGTTGCGCCGGCGAATTCTGCGGCAGCAAAATTTGCGGCTGAAAACAACTTCAAGGTTGAAAACGGCTGAACCGAATAAAAAAATTCCCCCGAATTCCGTTGCGGTTTTCGGGGGATTCTTTGTCTGATTTTATTCGATTATTTCGGCACTCCACGGGAAAACAAATTCCTCGTCGGTTGAAATTTTCTGAATGTCTCTCTTCTGTGAGAAGTCCTCTTTGTAAACAGGTGCGTCATTAAGACCGTACCACGGCTCAATGCAGACATATTCTGCGCCGGGCTTTGCCCACAGTCCGAGATAGGGAGCTTTTCCGAAGTTGAACTTTATAATCTGAGGACGGAAATCGCTCTTAAGATAAACCGTATCGGATTTGAAGCCGGAGAGAATATGAGCGTCGTCAGCGAATACATCTGCTGTTATGTCAAAGCGTTTACTGTCCGTAAGCGTGGGATAGAATTTGCCGTCAAGCATTGCGTTAGGCGTGATTTTTTCACATTTAAGCGTCTCGTTTTCTTCAAATTCAAGCCAGTCGCCGATTTTGCAGTTGAAGCCGGGATGTGCGCCGATTGAGAAATAGATAACTCTGTCGTCATCATTTCTGATTGTGCTTGTAACTGTAAGCTTTTTGCCGTCAAGACGGAATTCTATATCGTAAATGTATTTGAAAGGATACTGCCGGAGTGAATCTTCGTTCCAGCTCTGAGTAAGAACGATATAACCGTCGCCCTGCTCCTTAAGCTCAAAGTTTCTTCTTCTTGCTATACCGTGACGCAGCATCTCATACTCTTTGCCGTCAACACGGAACTTGTTTTCGTAAACCTGTCCGACAATCGGGAAGAGAATGGGGGACTGACCTGCCCATACATCGGGATTGCCCTGCCACAGATATTCGATGCCCGTTTCCTTTGACTTGAAAGAGGAAAGCTCTGCGCCCATCTGTTTAACGGAAATTGAAACATATTCATTTTCTGCTGTAAAAAGCATTGTAATCGCTCCTTAAATGTTATTTGAAAACATTATATACAATACTTCAAAAAAAATCAATAAAGTTATTGATATTTATAGCTGAAAATGCTATTATATACAATATATTGGGTTAATATCAGATAATATGCTTATTTATATATTTTATTACGGAGGAAGCCATGGCAGCAAAGAAAAAGCCCGATTCCTTAGCGGATGCGGCTAAAAAAAGCAAAAACAAAAACGCCGCTTCAAAGTCAGCAAAAACAAGCGGCGGAAGAAGCAAAAATACAGGTGCAAAAAGCAAAAGCGCCCCTGCGCCCAAAATGAATGAAAAAGCACTTAAAATCAGCAGACGGAACAAGATTATTCTGCTTGCCGGAGCGGCTCTTCTTTTCCTTGCGGTTACGCTTATAAAGGGAGAACATGTATGGCTCGCTATACATAATTTCTTTTTCTTCCTTTTCGGTATAACTGCGTTTTTCTGGCCGCTGATGTTTATATTTGTTATTGCTATAATTATCACAAAAAGCTCTATGCTGCCCGAAAAAATCAGGATTATCGGTTCGGCAGGTTTTGTTTTTATACTTTCCGGTATTTTCCATCTTTTCTCGGACGCTTCCAAAGCGGGAAAGCTCGGGGAACAGATAGGTTTTATCTGGGACAGACGCGCTGATGTTCTTGACACGGCAGGCGGCTTCTTCGGCGCACTCTTCGGCGGTATTCCGCAGGCGCTTTTCGGCAAAACAGCCGCGGTAATCGTTCTGTTTATTCTGCTTCTTGTTGTATTCTGCCTTGTTGCGGATTCGCTTGTTGTCAGCCTGTGGCTGCGCATTGTCAATGCGGTTAAAAAATTAAAGGATGACAGCAGACAGCGCAGAGATGAAGAAGAGTATGAGGATGAAGAGGAGGAATATACTCCGCACAGAAAGAAAAAGGGACCGTACCTTCTCAATACCGATTCGGGATTCGGCAGCGGCGATGACGGAATGATTATCGATGAGCTTGTCGGAAATCAGACAAAGCAGAAGCTTCCCGAAAATAAAAAATCTCCCAAGCCCTTTATTGATATAACAACGGGCGAGGTTATTGAAAATCCCAATCCCGATTTTGACGATATTCTCAGTAAAATCAATAAGCCGAAGCCGGCTGTAAAGGTCGTTAAGGTTAAAGAAAAAGAAAAGGAAAAGCCGAAATCCGAAGAACCTTTTGCAAAGGCTCCTGCGGCTGAAGAGGATAAAAAGGAAGATACCTCGGCAATATTCAAGCCTGTTTACAGAAAGCCCGACGCAAACTGCCTCAGCTATGCGAATAATCCCGATGCCTCCGATTATGAGGAGGAGCTGAAGGAAAAGGCAAAGAAGCTTGTTGATACTCTTGAAAGCTTCGGTGTTATGACAAAAATTGTCGGAATAAGCCGCGGACCGTCGGTTACGCGCTTTGAGCTTCAGCCTGCCGCAGGCGTTAAAATCAGCAGAATAACAAGTCTTGCCGATGACCTTGCGCTTGCGCTTGCCTCATCAGGTGTGCGTATTGAAGCTCCCATTCCCAATAAATCCGCAGTCGGCATTGAGGTTCCCAACAAGAACCGTTCCACCGTTTCTCTGCGTGAAATTGTTGAAACACCCGTTTATCAGAATGCGAAGAGCAAGCTGAATGTTGCTCTCGGCAAGGATATAGCAGGCAACACTATTTGTGCCGATATCGCAAAAATGCCGCATCTTCTTATTGCCGGTACTACGGGCTCAGGTAAATCCGTCTGCCTCAACGCGATGATTGTCAGCATTCTTATGAACGCCACACCCGACGAGGTCAAGCTTGTAATGATTGACCCGAAGCAGGTTGAATTTACGGTTTACAACGGTATACCTCATCTTCTTGTTCCCGTTGTTTCCGACCCGAGAAAAGCGGCGGGCGCACTCGGCTGGGCCGTTACTGAAATGCTTCAGCGTTATAAAATGTTCTCCGAAAAAGCTGTCAGAGATATAAAGGGCTACAACAGACTTGCGGAAACGGACGAAGAGCTTACGCCCATGCCGCACATTGTTATATTTATTGATGAGCTGTCTGACCTGATGATGGCGGCGCCCAACGAGGTTGAAGACTCTATCTGCCGTCTTGCACAGATGGCGCGTGCCGCAGGTATGCACCTTGTTATCGCAACACAGCGTCCCTCCGTTAATGTTATTACAGGTATAATCAAAGCGAATATTCCGAGCCGTATTGCTCTTTCGGTTTCCTCGCAGGTTGACTCGCGAACAATTCTTGATGCTGCAGGCGCTGAAAAGCTTCTCGGCAACGGCGATATGCTCTTCGGTCCCGTCGGCACCTCCAAGCCTATTCGAGTACAGGGCTGCTTCCTTTCCGACGAGGAGGTTGAGGGCGTATGCAAATTCATAAAGAATCAGAGTACCGATGAGAAGACCTATGACGAGGATGTCATGAAGGAAATCGAGAACCAGCAGGCGGCAATGGAAACGAAGAAATCAAGTGCTTCCGCCGCATCCGCAGGCGGAGATTCCGACGGCGACGGAGAAGGCGCGGACGAAATGCTTCCGAAGGCAATTGAGGTCGTTGTTGAGGCGCAGATGGCTTCCACAACCCTGCTTCAGCGCAAGCTCAAGCTCGGATATGCCCGTGCGGCAAGAATTGTCGATGAGCTTGAACAGCGCAAGATTGTCGGCCCGTTTGAGGGCAGCAAGCCGAGAAAAGTTCTTATCTCCAAACAGCAGTGGATGGAAATGAACGCTCTCGGAAACGCCTCCGCACCGATAGAAAATCCGATAGTTGAGGAAGAAGAATATTACGAAAATTACGAGGACGAGGAGAACGACTGATGTTTTTGCCGATAACCGCAGAAGAAGTTAATCAGAGGGGCTGGGACGGCGTTGACTTTGTTTATGTAACGGGCGACGCATATGTTGACCACCCCAGCTTCGGTGCGGCTATTATTACAAGGGTTATGGAAGCCGAGGGCTACAATGTCGCCGTTCTTTCACAGCCCGACTGGCACAGCACAGAGGATTTTATGCGCTTCGGCAGACCGAGGCTCGGCTTTATGGTGTCCTCGGGCAATATAGATTCAATGGTTGCCCATTATACCGCAGCAAAAAAGCACCGCAGTCAGGATGCATATTCCCCGGGAAAAGTTATGGGTCTGCGCCCCGACAGAGCTGTTATCGTCTACTGCAACCGTATCCGCGAGGCTTATGGTGACATACCGGTTATTATCGGCGGACTTGAGGCATCGCTCAGACGGTTTGCCCACTATGATTACTGGGACAATAAAATCCGCAGAAGCATCCTTTTTGATTCTCAGGCTGACCTTATTTCCTACGGTATGGGCGAGAATCAGACGATTGAAATCTGCCGCAGACTGTCAAACGGCGAGGATATAGGTACAATAAGAGATGTACGCGGAACATGCTATGCCTGCGATGTAACCGAGACGCCCCTTTGCGGAGCTGAATGTCCCTCATATGAAAATGTTGTAAAAAGCAAAAAGGAGTATGCCGTTTCATGCCGGATTCAGCAGGACGAGCAGGACCATATAAGAGGAAAGCTTATCAAGCAGCGGCACGGAAATAAAATGCTTGTGCAGAATCCGCCTATGCCTCCGCTTACGCAGGAGGAAATGGACTGGGTATATTCACTGCCGTATGAGCGCACATATCATCCCTCATATGAGGCTAAGGGCGGCGTACCCGCCATTGAAGAGGTTGAGTTTTCAATTACGCACAACCGCGGCTGCTTCGGAGCGTGCAATTTCTGCTCAATCGCCCTTCATCAGGGCCGTTCGATAACTACACGAAGCAAGGAATCAGTTGTTAACGAAGCAAAGCTTCTTTCCGAAAAGCCGAACTTTAAAGGATATATTCACGATATAGGCGGACCAACCGCCAATTTCAGAAGAGCAAGCTGTACAAAACAGCTTGAACACGGACTGTGCAAGGGTAAAAAATGTCTTGCTCCTACTCCGTGCAAAGCACTGACGGCTGACCACAGCGAGTATCTTGACATTCTCAGAACCGTGCGTGAGCTGCCGAAGGTTAAAAAAGTCTTTATCCGTTCGGGCATAAGATACGATTATATGCTTAAGGATGAGGACGATACATTTTTCAGAGAGCTTGTAAAGCATCATGTCAGCGGACTGCTTAAGGTTGCACCTGAGCATTGCTCGGCGGTTGTCCTCGATAAAATGGGCAAGCCGCACATTGACGCTTATATAGATTTTTCAAAAAAATATTTTCAGTTAAGCGACGACGCGGGCAAGGAGCAATATCTTGTTCCGTATCTTATGTCGTCACATCCCGGCTCAACGCTTAAAGAGGCGGTTGAGCTTGCCGTGTTCCTTAAAAAACGCGGCATCAGACCCGAGCAGGTTCAGGATTTTTATCCGACTCCGGGAACAATTTCAACATGCATGTTCTGTACGGGACTTGACCCCTACACAATGCATGAGGTTTATGTTGCCAGAACTCCGCACGACAAGGCGCTGCAAAGGGCGCTGCTCCAGTATTACGACCCGAAAAACAGGGATTTATGCGAGGAGGCGCTCAGAAAGGCCGGAAGAGCGGATTTAATCGGATTCGGTGAAAAGTGCCTTATCAGACCGAAAGCGGCTCAGAGACAGAACTTTCAGCAGAAGAAAGGCTATTCTAATGTCAAAAAGAAAACAAAAAAGTAAAATAACGGCGATTATCGTTATTGCCGCCATACTTCTTTTCTCGGCGATAGTCACACACTTTACAGGCGGAACTCAACAGATTTTTCAGACTGCAGGTCTTACCCAGAAGCCGCCTGCCGACGGAATTATGCAGGTGAACTTTATTGATGTCGGTCAGGGCGACTGTACGCTTATTCTCTGCGGAGATAAGACAGTTCTTGTTGACGCAGGTGAAGCAGGGGAGTCGCAGACGGTTATCAGTCATATAAGAAATCTCGGCATAAAAAAGCTTGACTGCATAATCGGAACGCATCCCCATTCAGACCATATAGGCAGTATGGCGTATGTTATGAGGGCGTTCAAAGTCGGGGATGTGATTGTTCCCGAGATTCCCGAAAAGTATGCCCCGACAACCGTCTGCTATGAAAAATTTCTTGATGAAATTGAGCGAAAAGCGGAGAACGCGTATTATTCGAAGGTCGGCGACAGGTATACATACGGCGATATGGAATTTCAGATTCTTGCCCCGAACAGAGTTTACAGCGACCAGAAGGAAAGCTCCTGCGACATAAATAATATGTCGGTTGTTATCAGGCTTGTTTATAAGGATACCTCGGTTATGCTGACGGGCGATGCCTGTTTTGCGTCCGAAAAGGATATGCTTAAGAACGATTACGTTTATTCGGCGGATATTCTTAAGGTCGGACACCACGGCAGCGGTTCATCGACCTCGGATGCGTGGCTTGATGCCGTCAGTCCGGAATACGCCGTAATCAGCTGCGGAAAAAACAATGACTACGGTCATCCCCACAAGCAGACAACGGCAAAGCTTAAAAAGCGGAAAACAGAGTTTTTCAGAACAGATTTAAACGGCGATATTGTATTTGAATCCGACGGAAAAATATTTACAAGAATTACAGATAATGTTGACAATTAAAGGCCCGAGAGCCTATAATTATATGTTAAATAAATTTACCTTTTAGGAGATTTTAGCTATGGAATGGACAGGACTTAATGAATTAAGAGAGAAATTTCTCTCATTTTACGAAAGCAAGGAGCATATGCGTCTTCCCAGCTTCTCGCTTATTCCTCAGGGCGACAAGAGCCTTCTGCTTATCAACGCGGGCATGTCACCCATGAAGAAGTATTTCACGGGCGAGATTACGCCTCCTGCATACCGTGTAACAACATGCCAGAAATGCATCCGTACTCCCGATATTGAAAATGTCGGCAAGACAGCCCGTCACGGCACTTTCTTTGAAATGCTCGGCAATTTCTCGTTCGGCAACTATTTCAAGAACGAAGCTATCGAATGGGCATGGGAGTTCTGCACAAAGGTTATGGAGATGGACCCCGAGCGTCTTTATATCAGCGTTTATCTTGATGACGACGAGGCTTACGACATCTGGACAAAGAAAATCGGTGTTAAGGAAGACCACATGGGTCGCTTCGGCAAAGAGGATAATTTCTGGGAACACGGCGCAGGCCCCTGCGGCCCCTGTTCGGAAATCTATTATGACCGCGGCGAAAAGTACGGCTGCGGCTCGCCCGACTGTAAGGTAGGCTGCGAATGCGACCGTTATGTTGAATTCTGGAACCTTGTTTTCACACAGTTTGAGAATGACGGAAAGAATAATTACACACCGCTTAAGCACCCCAACATTGACACAGGCATGGGTCTTGAAAGACTTGCATGTATTTCACAGGGTGTTGACAATCTTTTCGAGGTTGACACCGTTCAGAACATAATGAAGCACATCATAAAGATTGCCGATGTTGAATATCATGCTGACGAAAAGGCTGATGTATCGCTCCGTGTTATCACTGACCATATCCGTTCAACAACCTTTATGATCGGCGACGGCGTTATGCCCTCCAACAGCGGACGCGGCTATGTTCTCCGCCGTCTGTTAAGGCGTGCCGCACGTCACGGCAGACTTCTCGGCATCAACCGTCCGTTCCTTGCCGAGGTTTGCGACACAGTTATTAATGAGAATAAGAATGCGTATCCCAATCTTGTTGAAAAGCGCGACTTTATTGTTAATGTTATCAGCACAGAGGAAGAAAGCTTCAACAGAACAATTGACGCGGGTCTTTCGGTTCTCGGCGAGATGATTGAAAATTCAAAGACAAAAGAGCTTGACGCCGCAGACGCATTCAAGCTTCAGGATACATTCGGTTTCCCGATTGACCTCACAAAGGAAATCCTTGAGGAGAAGGGCATGACTGTTGACGAGGAGAAGTTCAAAGAGCTTGTTCTCGAGCAGAGAAAGCGCTCTCGTGACGCTCATAAGGGCGCGGGCGCAGAGGGCTGGAACGACAAGGGCGTTGCGACCAAGGGCATCGAGAAAACAGAATTCCTCGGATATGAAGCAGCTGAGGCGGACGGAAAGATTATTGCGATTATTACAGACGGAATCCGCTGTGAAAATCTTGAAAACGGAACTGACGCAGCTCTTGTTGCCGATAAAACCGCATTCTACGCAGAGAGCGGCGGACAGGCAGGAGATACAGGCGTAATCATCGGTGACGGCTTTAAGTTTGAGGTTGAGAACACCGTCAAGACAAACGACGGCGTATTCCTGCATTACGGCAGAATTACCGAGGGTGACAACGCAAAGCTCGGCGATGCGGTTAAGACTGTTATTGACGCACAGCGCAGAAGCGCAATCGCACGCAACCATACCGCCGCGCATCTTCTTCAGGCTGCGCTCAGAGATACGCTCGGCTCACACGTTGAGCAGGCGGGTCAGCTTGTAAATGAAAACGCCGTCCGTTTCGATTTCTCTCATTTCTCAGCTATGACAGCCGAGGAAATCGCTGCTGTTGAAAAGAAGGTTAACGATGTTATTCTTTCGGCGGCTGCAGTTACAATGACAGAAATGCCTATCGAGGAAGCGAAGAAGACAGGCGCAATGGCACTCTTCGGCGAGAAGTACGGCGAAGTTGTACGCGTTGTCAGAGCAGGCGATTTCTCAACAGAGCTTTGCGGAGGCACACATGTTTCCAACACAGGCAATCTCGGTCTGTTTAAGATTATTTCAGAAACCTCCGTTGCCGCAGGCGTAAGACGTATCGAGGGCGTTACGGGCGCAGGCGTGCTTAAGTATATTGACTCGCTGAATTCTCTTATTGTTAATTCCGCAAAGGCGCTTAAGGTTGCCAATGCTGCTGACCTCGAAAAGAAAGCAGTTTCAGTTGTTGCAGAGTTAAAGGATAAGGATAAGGAGATTGAATCTCTTACGGCACAGCTTACAAATATGCGTTCCGGCAGTCTTTTTGACAATGCTGCGGAAATCGGCGGACTTAATGTAATCGCGGCTGTTGCAGGCGAGGTTACGGTTGACGAGCTTCGTTCACTTTCCGATAAGGCAAAGGAAAAGGGCGACAATGTTGTATGTGTTCTTGCGGCACTGAATAAAGAAAAGGGCAGCGCAAACTTCGCGGCATCCTGCGGTAAGGACGCAATAAAGGCAGGCGTAAAGGCCGGCGATGTTGTAAGAGCCGTTGCACAGAAAGCAGGCGGAAACGGCGGCGGAAAGCCCGATTTTGCTATGGCGGGCGCAAAGGATATTGACAAGGTTAACGACGCGATTGCGGCTGTAAACGATATAGTTGCTTCGCTGATTAAATAAGGAGGATTATTATGGACTGCATTTTCTGCAAGATTATTGCCGGCGAAATTCCGTCAGCAAAAGTTTATGAGGACGAACTTGTTTATGCGTTTAAGGATATTGAGCCTCAGGCTCCCGTACATGTTCTTATCGTACCGAAGGAGCATATAGTTTCCGCTGCTGAGATTAACGAAGACAACAGCGCTGTTGTTGCTCATATCTTTGAGGTTGCGGCAAAAATAGCAAAGGAAGCGGGACTTGACGACGGCTTCAGAATTGTAACAAACTGCGGCGACAGCGCAGGTCAGACAGTTAAGCATCTTCATTTCCACCTTATGGGCGGCAGAGATTTTGCATGGCCCGCAGGCTAAATTATAATTATTTGAAAGGATGTTTTTAAAATGGGTGAAGTTTATAAGATGAATATAGCGGGACTTGAGAGAGAACTTCCTCTCTGTCCTATAGATGACAAGCTTTCAATCGGCGCGTTCATTATCTTCGGCGATGTTGAGCTTACAATCGCCGTTGCAAAGGCTCTTATAGAAAAATGCCCCGAATTTGACTATATCGTTACTCCCGAGGCAAAGAGCATTCCTCTTGCTTACGAAATGGCACGTCAGACAGGCAAGCCCTATTTTGTAGTACGCAAAAAGGCAAAGCTTTATATGCAGAACCCTGTTTCCGTAACTGTTAAATCCATTACAACTGCTTCCGAGCAGGTACTTATTCTTGACGGCGCAGAGGGCGAACAGCTCCGCGGCAAGAGAACCCTTATTATCGACGATGTTATTTCAACGGGCGAATCTCTTCTTGCAGTTGAAAAGCTTGTAGGTCAGTTCGATGCAAATGTTGTTGCTAAGGCTGCCGTTCTTGCGGAGGGTGACGCGGCTGACAGAAAAGATATAGTTTATCTCGAAAAGCTTCCGCTTTTCTTTAAATGAGATTAAAATACAGACCGCTTGCACTGACGGGCTTTACGGTTCTGCTTGTTCTGTTCCTTTCGGTTTTTGCTGACAGCAGAGCCGCCGCTGCCGCGGTCGCAGCAGGTGCGGTGCTTGCAGTATGTTCCTTTTTCATCAAGCCGGTCAGAGAAAAGGTTTACCCTTTCTTTCTTGCGGCGGCACTCATTCTCGGCGGACTTCTTTTTACGGTTGAAAATGATTACGGACTTGAATATGCTGAGAAATTCACGGAGAATGAAAGCTCGTCTGTTGAGGGAATAATTACGGATTTTCCCGAATATTCAGATTCAAGATATTATTACAGTATTGAGACGGTATCGGTAGATTCAAAACCGATAAAGGTTAATCTCAGACTGTCGCTTCCGTATGAGCTTGATGCTGAGCCGTATGACAGAATCAGTGCCGATGTAAAGCTTTACATGATTGGCAGAGCCTCCGGCGATGGCATTGAACGGTTTTATAATTCAAAGGAAATCTTCCTCGGAGCATATTGCACGGACAGTGAAGATGAAAGCACTGCTGTTATTGAAAATAATTATAAAAAGCCGCTCCGTTACAGGATAATACTGCTCAGGAAGGAGCTTGAGGAGAGGATTCTCGAAAAGCTTCCGAATGAATACGGCGGAACCGCCGCCGCTCTTCTTGTCGGCGATAAAAGCTTTATATCCGAAGAAACAAAGGATAATATATATGACGCGGGAGTTGCTCCGGTTTTTGCAGTTTCGGGACTTCATTTGTCCGTGTGGGTGCTTGGGCTGTATGAGTTTCTTAAACAGCTGAAGGTAAACAGAAGGATTAATTCAGCGGTAAATATTGCTTTCACGCTGTTCTTTATGGCGCTGACGGGATTTTCACCGTCGGTTTGCCGTTCGGGACTTATGATGATTCTTTTTCTTGCGGGCAATCTGTTTTACCGCAGGACGGATTCAGTCAATTCTCTCGGCTTTTCCGCACTTGTGCTTTGCATACTTAATCCTTTTATTGCCGCGGATACGGGCTTTCTTATGTCGTTTACCGCAACGCTCGGAATTGTTGCCGTACTTCCTTTTGCCGAAAGGCTTTCCGGGAAGTATATACGCTTCGGATGGCTCAGAGCGGTTATTTCAGCCGTACTTGTCAGTATTGCTGCCGTAGTCGGTTCTTTCCCGGTTGTTGTATTTTCCGTCGGATATATTTCCGTATTTACGGTTGTTTCAAATCTGCTGATTACATATGCGGCAACACTGTGTATGTTTTTTGCGGGAATTACTGCCGTGCTGTACGGTATAACGGCGCTTTCCGATATGACGGCGTTTTTATGCGGCATTCTTTCAAAATATATTCTTGCTGTTGTCGGAAAAATCAGTGACTTTCATGTTACCTGTATTTCGACATCGGATATTTTCTGGAAGGCCGGGGTTATCATTTCTCTTGCTGTTATTGCTTCGGCGCTTATGTTTTTCAAGGGAAAGGCGTCGCGCAGATTCGGCTGTATCGGTCTTGTCTGTGTTATAGCTGTTACTGCTTTATCCTCGACATTTTATTATGACGGGCTGACTGAATTCCGTCTGATTAATGTCGGCGACGGAACAGCTGCGGCTGTATCGTATGAGGGAAAGAAAATTCTTCTCAAGGGTGCTGACGACGGGTACAATTCGCTTTACAGCATAGAGGATACGCTGAACAGAATCAGCCGCAGGGATGCAAACATGCTGCTGATTTCCGATGCGGATTCCGCCGAGTGCGGTTCAACTCTGCATCTTCTAAAAGATAATAATTTTATCAAAACCGTAATTCCGCTTGAATCTCCGACGGTTTCGCAGCTTGTTGAAAGCAGCAGGCTTATCGTTTCGGCTGATGCCGACCTGAATGTGTGGGAAAACGGAAAAATTAATTTTTACTGCGATGAAAGCGTTTCCTGCGCTTTCTGTGAGTTTGATACAAAAACTTTTCTTGTGATTTTCAGTGCCGTCAGCGGCTCGGAAATCCCCGATGAATATACTTCCGCTGATTTTCTTATCTGCAGCGGATATATTCCCGAATGCATTGATGTTTCGGCTTTCAGAGCTGTTTTTGTCAGCAGTACGCCGAAAAAATCAGCCTCGGTTTCGGGATATATAACCAAAAATGGCGGCAGACCGGTTAAGGTCTGCGATTATGATGAGATTTCCGTCAGAATAAGAAACGGAAAATATAAGATTTATGTATAGGAGGGGAGACTATGCCCGCTTTAACCGAAAACGAACTTAAGGCACAGATAAAAAGCGGAAATTTTTCCAATCTCTACTTCCTGTACGGCGAAGAAAAATATCTGATAAAGCATTATGCGAATTTAATTATAAAAAAGACGGTTCCGGATGACTTTAAGGACTTCAATCTGCATGTGTATGAGGGCAAGGGCGCGGACATGACCGAAATATCCTATGCCGCGGAGGCGCTTCCCATGTTCTGTGAGTACAGCTGTATTCATATCAAAGACCTGCCTGCCGACAGCCTTAACGCAGACACGGCGGAAAAGTTTGAGGCATTCATCTCGGATATTCCCGAAACCACGGTTGTTCTTGTTTCCATGCCGACGCTCGATGTAAATATGAAGTCGGCAAAAGGAAAAAAGCTGCTGTCACTTATTGAAAAATACGGAGCATCGGTATGCTTTTCGCATGCGAGCGGCTCTCAGCTTGTCCGCCTTATTGAAAAAGGCGCCGCTGACAGAGGCTGTGCGTTAGGCCCCTCGGAAGCGAATTATCTGATTTCGCTTGTCGGCGATGATATGACTGCTATTCTCAATGAGCTTCAGAAAATCTGCGCTTATAAAAAAGAGGGTACGGTCACAAAGACGGATATTGACGCCGTTGTTGTTAAAAATATGCAGGCGAGAGCGTTTGACCTTGCCAAAGCGCTGACAGCCAACAACTGCGATACCGCCATGAATATACTTGATACGCTTTTCTACATGAGAGAAGAGCCCGTAAGCATACTCGGCGCAATAATTACTCCGTATGTCGATATGTATCGCGCAAAGGTTTATGTCTCGGGCGGCATGCGTGCCGAGGACGCCGCAAAGGATTTCAACTATAAAGGCAAGGAGTTCCGTCTTACAAACGGAGCGCGCTCGGCCTCAAAATATTCGATAGCTCAGCTCAGAAGATTTCTTGACATTCTCGCTGAAGCTGATACAATGCTTAAAAGCTCGCCTGTTGAAAGCAGAGTAATACTTGAACAGACGGTTACAAAGCTTTTGCTTGTCTCAAACGGTGAAATGGTATGATAAGAGTTGACAGAGCGGTTATTGTTGAGGGAAAATATGATAAAATCAAGCTTTCTTCGGTTATTGACGGCGTAATTATCGAAACCGAAGGCTTCGGAATCTTTAAGGATAAGGAAAAGCAGAAGCTTATAAGGCAGCTTGCCGAGGAAAAAGGACTGCTGATTCTTACCGACAGCGACTCGGCGGGATTTGTAATACGTTCGTTTATTTCATCCATTGTTAACAATAAATACATAGTCAACGCATATATTCCCGATATACTTGGTAAGGAAAAACGAAAGGACACCCCTTCAAAGGAAGGAAAGCTCGGTGTCGAAGGTGTTTCAAGGGAAATAATCGAAGCGGCGCTTAAGCAGGCGGGAATTGGTTGTGAAGAGGTACCGGATACAGAAAGAAAGGCTGTTACCAATACAGACCTTTACTCTGACGGTTTGAGCGGGGGCGCGGACAGTAAAAATAAAAGAAAGAAATTTCTTAAATATCTCGATTTACCCGAAAAAATGACAACTAAAGCCATGCTTGAGCTTATTAATATTTTTATGACTTATGAAGATTATAAAACGGCAGTAAGAAAGAGTCAGGAGGCGGAATTATGAGAATTGGTCACGGATACGATGTTCACCGGCTTGTCGCGGACAGAAAGCTGATTCTCGGCGGAGTGGAAATTGAATATGAAAAAGGGCTTCTCGGTCATTCCGATGCCGATGTTCTGCTTCACGCGGTAAGCGATTCACTCCTCGGCGCGGCGGCTCTCGGCGATATAGGCTGCATGTTCCCCGACAATGACCCGAAATATAAGGACGCGGACAGCCTGAAGCTTTTAAAGGCTGTTGCCGACAGACTTTCGGATAACGGCTATAAGGTTATCAATATTGATGCAACAGTACTTGCTCAGAAGCCGAAGCTGAAGCCGTTTATACCGAAAATGAGAGAGAATATTGCATTCGCAGCAGGAATTCCCGTTGATTTTGTCAGCGTTAAAGCCACGACCGAGGAGGGACTCGGCTTTACGGGTACAGGCGAGGGCATGGCGGCACACTGCGTATGTCTGATAGATAATAAATGATTATTCATAAAGGCTGGATTTATTTATGAAAGAATTAGCTGAAAACATGAGCCTGTTTTTTGACAGACTTCTCGCGTTAATCCAATCCTTCAATATAATAGACGCGCTTGACATTGCGCTTGTTGCTTTTCTTATTTTCAACGCAATCAAGATGCTCAGACAAACAAGAGGCATTCAGATTGTTAAGGGCCTTGTGCTTGTCGGAATTATTTTTGCCGTTATCAGCGCGCTTCATATGCAGGCAAGCACATATCTGTTCAAGACTATTCTCGGCGATTTCATCCTTGTGCTTATCATACTGTTTTCGCCTGAAATCCGTCATGCGCTTGAATCGATGGGACGCAGTAAGCTCGGCTTCCTCAATTTCTTCGGAGCCCAGCAGGGTGATGCGCTCTATGAAAGAAATAAAAGAGCGATTCTTGAAATCTGCAAGGCCTGCAACGATATGAGCGAGAAAAAAATCGGTGCGCTTATAGTTTTTGAACGCGATACGCTCCTCGGTGATGTTGCAAAGACGGGAACAACCGTTGAGGCGAGAGTTTCAAAGGAGCTTATAGGCTCGCTGTTTTTCCCGAATTCCGCACTCCACGACGGTGCGGTTCTTATAAGAGACGGAAAGGTTTTTGCGGCCGGCTGCATTCTTCCGCTTACCGATGACAGAATCAGCTCTGAGCTTGGCACAAGACACCGTGCCTCAATCGGCGTAACGGAAAACAGCGACGCGGTTGCAGTAGTTGTTTCGGAGGAAACGGGTTCAATTTCGGTTGCCTGCGCAGGTCAGCTTGAAAGAAATGTTTCAGACGGTATTTTAATCGAACGCCTTATGGATTACATTATTCCCGATACGGACGACATGGTCAAAAAGTCGCTTCCCGCCTTGATTATTTCAAAAATTAAGGAGAAGAGTAAGAAATGAATAAACAGTTTATAAAGCTCAGAGGTCTTTTCTCCAACACGAAATTTCTTATTGTATTTTCAATAGCTGTTGCAATAATATTCTGGGTTGTTGTTGCGCTTGAATTCTCACCCATTGTTGATGAGACAATCAGAGATGTTCCCGTTGCCGTTAATCTTAACAGCAACGCCTTGAGCAGATACGGTCTCCGCGGCTTCGGAGCGGATAATTTCAAGGTTGATATTACCGTTGAGGGCAAGAGGTATGTTGTCGGTGTTCTTGACGCTGACGATTTTGAGGTGTCTGCCGATACCGCATATGTTGATACTGCGGGAAAATACTCTCTTCAGATAAAGGCGGTTCCGAAGGACGGCAACGCCGATTACGGTGTAATCGCGCTTTCGTCGGATTATATTGAGGTTTACTTTGACAAGTATCTTACGGATGTAAGTGTTCCCGTTGAGCCGAGAATTGTCAGCAGCCCTCAGAAAATAACCGAGGATGAGCTGTATTTTGACGCCGAGGATATTATTCTGAGTCAGTCCGAGGTTACTCTCAGCGGAGCAAAGGCTGAGGTTGAAAAAATCAAAAAGGTCTACGCTGATATTGATATTGACAAGACGCTTTCCGTCAGCACATCGGTAGACGCTGTTCTTAATTTTGATGAGAACGTGAAATATGTTGAATATCAGGACGCTGTTCCGTCCGATAACGGTGATTATATTGTTCCCGCTCATCTTTGTATTTACAAGGATGAACAGATTCATACAGGCGTTGACTTTATTAACGCGCCTTCGGATTCCGTGGCAAATTCGCTGAAATACAAAATGAACTATGACGAGCTTACGTTCAAAGTGCTTCAGTCCAAGGACGGCGTTGCCGTTCCGCAGACTATTTCCGTCGGTGCCGTTGATTTCAACAGGCTTTCTCCGTCGGACAATGTTTTCAGATTCGATGCTGATGATATGTCAAGATATATAAGCGAAAACAAAACTGTTGACGGAGAGATAAAGTACAGCGGCTCTCTGAATTCCTTTACGGTTACGGTTGATACCTCGGGACTTGAAAGCACTCAGATCGCTCTTCCGAAGAACGCAATTACATTCTCTGACGGAAAAAGCTACAGCTACGACGCGTCTTCACTTAAAAAGATTACTGTTGTCGGCGCGAAGAATCAGCTTTCGAAAATCAAGGCAGCCGATCTGGAGGCAGCCGTTAATCTTGACGGAATAACCTTAAGCAAGACTCCGCAGGAGGTTCCGGTTACGGTTAAAATAAAAAACAACAGCAGCTGCTGGGTATACGGTGAGTATTTTATCCGTATTTCATCACGTTAGTATTTTTAAATATACGACAAGAGGGGCTTTTGGGGCGCCTCTTGTTTTTTTGATAAAATATTAATAAAGTAATAATTTTTTACAAATCATATTGTAATAATATCTTTGTTTGTGCTATAATACACTGAATAATATTTTATATTGCCTTATTGTGTTCAAATGAAAAAAAGGAGGGACGGAAATGAAACATTTAAAAAGATTTACTGCGCTTTTTCTTGCGCTTTCTCTTCTTGTTTCCATGTCCGGCTGTTCCTTCCGTTTTTCAAGCTTTGATCTGCTTTTGCGTCCGCCGAAGGCAGTGGGAAAATATCAGGGACTTCAGGAGGCATTTGAAAAGGCTGTTACCGAGGATTATATTCTCTGCACACCCGAGTACGGTGAATACAAATCAGCGTTTCTTACCTTTGATTTTGATTCCGACGGCGACGAGGACGCAGTTGTTTTTTATGCTCTGAAAAACAAGCCCGAGGCTGCCAAGCTGTATTATTTCAGATATGAGGATAAATCATGGACGCCCGTGTGCTGTGCGGACGGAGTCGGCAGCTCGGTTAATACCGTAATGTTTTCGGACATAAACATGGATAAAACCTTTGAAATAATCGTCGGCTGGAATCTTCTGTCCGGCAAAACAAACAAGGCCTTTGTTACCTATGTTATTTCCGACGATGAGCTTGTGCCGCTTAATTCATATCCGTATAATTATCTGACGCTTCTTGATGTAAACGGTGACGGAACCGATAATATTTTTACAATGACCGTCGATTCCTCCGTTCCCGAGATGCTGACGGGATACGCAAGAGTTTATAATTACAACAGCAATACCTCAACGCTTGATATACTCAGCGAAGCACGCACGGACGGAAACGTTTCGGGTTATATATCCGCTGTTTCCGAAAAGATTAACGATATTAATTATATTTTTGTCGAGGCTTCAAAGGGCGAAAAGGAATCTATTACCGAGCTTCTTTACTGGAATGACAGGAGAAGCGACAACCAGCTTGTTTCTCCTTTGTTTGATGTCGAGTCTCAGACTACAAAATCCACATGGAGAAATATTAATATTACTTCATTTGACATTGATTCCGACGGTCAGCTTGAAATACCCGTCAGCGTGAAAGGCAGCTCCTTTGCCGAGGACAGTACGGATGAAAATGAAAACACAAAAATAATGAGCTTTATAAAATGGACAAAGTACAGAAGCGGAACGCTTAACGATGTTCAGTACTCTATTGTAAACGATAAGGCAGGATATATTCTCAAAATTCCGAGCAGCTGGGTTGAGCGGATTCTTGTAAAGGAGTCTGACGGACAGGTTGACGCTTACCGTTGGATAAGCAGCTCAAAGAAAACGGGTGACCTGCTGTTCAGCATTTACAGCTACGGCAATTCCGACGCTCAGAAGAAAAAGGAATACGCAGATTATAAGAGCCTCGGAACATCTGTTGATACCAATTTTGTTTACCGCATTACAGACGCAGGCTACAGTTTTGGCGTGAAGGACAGATTGTTTGAGAAAGATTTTGTTTTGAAGGATTTTGGTGATTAATTATGAATAAAATTAAAGTTCTTGTTGCGGAAGATGAAGCAACTATCAGAGAGTTTATCGTTATAAATCTTATCAGAGCGGGTTATGACGTTGTTGAAGCTGTTGACGGACAGGACGCTTATGAAAAATATCTTCAGGAGGAAGGTAAAATTTCGATTGCGGTTCTTGATGTTATGATGCCGAGAATGGACGGCTTTGAGCTTTGCAAAAAGCTTCGCGGCTTAAGCAGCAATATCGGAATTATGATGCTTACGGCAAAAACTCAGGAAATGGATAAGGTTTCGGGACTTCTTCTCGGTGCCGACGATTATGTTACCAAGCCTTTTTCACCGTCTGAATTTACCGCAAGAGTTGACGCTCTTGCAAGAAGAGTCTCCGCGGCGGCAGGCGTTAACAGTACGGACAGCGGTGAAAATGTTATTGTTTCGGGTGATTTCAAGCTTGACTGCAAGAGTCATTCTCTTACCAAGAAAGGCGAATACATAGACATTACTCAGGTTGAATTTCAGATTCTTGAATTCTTTTTCAGAAATCAGGGTATCGCTCTGAGCCGTACCGATATTCTTAATCATGTATGGGGAAACGATTATTACGGCGAGGAAAAAATTGTTGATGTAAATATCAGAAGAGTCAGAAAGAAAATTGAGGCGGACCCGTCAAATCCCAAGAATCTTCTTACGGTATGGGGTCTTGGCTATAAATGGATTTAAGCGTTTATCAGGCGTTATCTCACAGTATTAACACAGGAGGTGTGAACAGTGGCAGACAGCAGAAAAAAATACATTGTCGGTCTGACAAAGCGCTGGTTTATTCAGACGGCGACAATCATAATTGCTGTTTTGCTTATTGTCTGCATCGCTGTCGGATTTCTTATACGCAATTATTATTATTCGTCGGTTGAGAGAAAAATCAGCTCGTATTCCAACAGTATTGTCGATACCTATTTCGAAAGCTACACGGTAAACGAAAAAAGCTTTGAGGCGGGAGCGAGAGCTTATATTTCCGATTTCAGTGATAAATCCTCTGTTGAGGTCTGGGTTATTGACAGATTCGGAAAGGTAATTCTTTCGTCGAGCGGTTTTACGGTAAACGATAAAAGCTATATGGAGGAATTCAATAACGCTGTTGCCGATACAACAAAATTCACAAGGTGGGACGGAGAGCTTTCCTCGGGAGAGCATGTTACCTCGCTGACAAAGGCTGTTGCCGATTCCGAAGGAAAGGCTGTCGGTGCAATAAGGTACATTATTTCAATGGAGGAAATTGACGCTCAGCTTAATACATGGTATCTGATTATTACCGCCGGTTTTATCCTCCTTGTTTTCCTCATTCTTATTTCCGGAGTTATATTTATTAATTCCATCGTCATGCCGATAAGGGAAATCAATGAAACCGCAAAAATGATTGCGGACGGTAATTATGACGCTAAAATTGACCACTATCTATATAAGGATGAGGTTGGCGAGCTGTGTGATACAATCAACAACATGGCGAAAAAGCTCAAGGTTTCCGACAAAATCCGAAATGATTTTATTTCCACTGTTTCACATGAACTCCGCACTCCGCTGACGGCAATCAAGGGCTGGGGCGAAACGCTGCTTCAGATAGGCGATACCGACCCTGCGCTTACCAAAAGGGGAATGGGCGTTATTATCAGCGAATCCTCGCGTCTGAACGGTATTGTTGAGGAGCTGCTTGATTTTTCAAGAATGCAGAGCGGAAAAATCAATCTTAAAATTGAAAAGATGGATATACTCGCGGAGCTTGACGAAACTGTGTTTGCTTTCAAGGACCGTTCCATGAGAGAGGGTATTGAGCTTGTTTATAACGCTCCCAATCTTCCTGCTCCGATGGACGGTGACTCCGACAGAATCAAGCAGGTATTTGTTAACATTCTTGACAATGCGCTGAAATATACAAAGCAGGGCGGCAGAATCAACACTGTTGCCGAAATTAAAGACGACAAAATCAAAATAACAATTTCCGATACGGGCTGCGGAATTTCCGAGGAGGACCTGCCGCACGTTAAGGAAAAATTCTACAAGACAAATATGACAGTCCGCGGCTCGGGAATAGGTCTTGCTGTTGTTGATGAGATTATTCGTCTGCACAACGGAACGTTTGACATTGATTCCGTCCTGGGTCAGGGTACAACGGTTACTATCTGTTTTGATATTGACCATGTTGAGCTTGAGGATGTATGGGACATTGACGCGGCAATTGCCAAAGAAAATGAGAAAAAGGCTATGGAGGAAAATGAAAATGGCTGATAACAAACCTAAAATCAGCGTCGGCGGTCAGGCACTTATGGAGGGCGTTATGATGAACGGCCCCGAGGGCGTGGCAATGGCATTAAGACTGCCCGACGGTAAAATAGAAACACAGCTTAAGCATCAGAAGCTTTTAAAGGATAAATATAAAATTGCGCGGATTCCATTTATCCGCGGACCGATAAATTTTGTCGAGCAGATGATATGGGGCTACAAATGCCTTATGGAGTCAGCCGAAAAGACCGCGGCAATTGAGGATGACGGCAATCCCGAGGATATGTCCAAGCTCGACCGCTGGCTTACAGACCATTTCGGACCGACAATGATGACGGTAATCGGAATTATTTCCGCGGTAATTGCTTTTGCAATCGGTTTCCTTCTTTTTATGTACCTGCCTTCGCTTATCGCCGACCTTATTCTCGGCAAGGGCGAAAACACCACATGGAAGCCGGCTATTGAGGGCGTAATGAGAATAATCATTTTTATTGCGTATATGTATCTCTGCTCTCTTATGAAGGACATCAAGCGCCTTTTCATGTATCACGGCGCAGAGCATAAATCTATTTTCTGCTACGAAAACGGACTTGAGCTTACTGTTGAGAATGTTAAGAAGCAGTCGCGTTTTCATCCGCGCTGCGGAACAAGCTTTATTTTCCTTACGCTTGTATTAAGCATTCTTATTTCCACAATAATAGTTGTAATCTTTCCCGGTGTAAGAAAATACAAGATGGTATGGATGCTTGTAAAAATCCTGCTTCTTCCTCTTATAATGAGCGTAGGATATGAGCTTATCAGATACGCGGGCAGACATGATAACGCGTTCTCACGCATTTCCTCCGCACCCGGCTTATGGATGCAGAGAATAACAACCAAAGAACCGACGGACGATATCATCGAGGTCGGAATCGCTTCACTTAAGGTCTCTCTCGGACTTGAGAAGGAGAATATAAACGATAAAGATGATGAAGATATTTCAGAAGAAGGAACAGAAGAAAATTCAGACGAATAAAACTCTTGACATGCTATGCCGCGAGGGTGCGGATATGCTTGAGGACGCAGGCAGAGAAAACGCGGGCTTTGACGCGAGGTGTCTGATGGAGTTTCTCCTCGGCATTGACACAACTCAGTTTATGCTCAGACGCTCTGAAAATGTCGACACGAAGCTTTTCAGCGACTATATGAGCCTTATACGCCGGCGTGCAACAGGCGAACCGCTGCAGTATATTCTCGGCAGATGGGAGTTCATGGACGGCGAGTTCTTTGTCGGTGAGGGCGTGCTTATTCCGCGTCCCGAAACAGAGCTGCTTGTGGATTTCGCAAAGGATTTTCTTAAAGACAAAGAAAACCCGGTTGTTTTCGATCTATGTTCGGGCAGCGGATGCATTGCGATAAGCGTTGCGAAGGCTGTTAAAAGCTCAAGGGTTTACGCTGTCGAAAAATTTGATGCGGCCTTCGGTTATCTTGAAAAGAATATCGCTCATAACAGCGCGGAAAATGTGACGCCTGTTAAAGGTGACATTTTTGACAGCTCGCTTTTAAAGGATGTCAGACCAGATCTGATTCTCTCAAATCCGCCTTACATCCGCTCGGACGATATTCCGTATCTTCAGCAGGAGGTAAGACGCGAGCCTGCGTCAGCGCTTGACGGCGGCAGGGACGGTTACGATTTTTACCGTGTGCTTGCTTCGGACTGGCTGCAGAGACTGCCAAGGGGCGGAGCAATGGCTGTTGAATGTGCCGAGGATCAGGCTGACGAGATTTCGCAGATGTTTTTCCTTTCACGTTCAAAAGTAAATATTATTAATGATTTAAGCGGCTTCCCGCGTGTCGTGACAGCCGTAAAATAAGGAGAATTTATGCTTTTAGATTTATTACGGGGCGGAAATATTACCGAAATAGTAATCGGCTTATGCGTAAGCGCATTTGTTGTTTTCTGTGTTATCCCCATTCATGAATATGCTCATGCGCTTGTTGCCTATAAAATGGGCGATGAGACCGCAAAGCTTTCGGGCAGACTGACAATCAATCCCATGGCGCACATCAACTGGATAGGCGCGCTGATGATTCTGCTTGTCGGCTTCGGCTATGCTCAGCCCGTTCCCGTTAATGTCAGAAATGTAAGAATGCAGAATAAGAAGCTTGCCATGGCACTTATTGCGCTTGCAGGCCCTCTTTCGAATCTGATATTTGCAGTAATCTCGGTTCTGCTGATGTTTATTACCAATTCTGTTTCCAACGGAAGCCTTATCGGGTATTCATTTATGATATTTTTCAGATACTGCGCATTAATAAACATCAATCTTGCTGTTTTTAACTTTATTCCCGTGCCGCCGCTTGACGGTTCAAGAATACTTTTCGCGGTACTTCCCGCCAAGTATTACTTTGCTGTAATGAAATATGAACGTTATATTGTTATCGGAGTATTTGTATTGCTTTTCACAGGTGTTCTTTCAACTCCGCTTTCACTTATTTCGAGCGCGATATATAACGGTATCAGCGGTCTGTTTTATGCTATTTTTATAGGTTAGTTTATCTGAGGTTTTATTATGGAAGCACTTTCCTACAAATTAGATGTGTTTGAAAGTCGGATCGTAGCCATGTCGT
>JAZUDP010000158.1:0-20147 GCA_045639705.1 Acutalibacteraceae bacterium | reverse complement strand
TTCTTTTCATAAGATTTACCTTCGCTTATTTAATCAGCTTGTCATTTTTTCCTGCTTAACCTTATGGTCAATTACGTGACGGGAAGCAAGCTCGTTGTGAATATCCTCAAGTGAAATGCCCATTTCAATCATCATAACCATTACGTGGTAGGTAAGGTCAGCAATTTCATAAATGGTTTCCTTCTTGTCGTTATCCTTAGCGGCAATAATAACCTCAGTTGATTCCTCACCAACCTTTTTAAGCATTTTATCAATGCCCTTTTCAAAAAGGTATGTGGTATAGGAGCCCTCTTTTTTCTCAGTTTTTCTGCCCTTGATAAGCTCCATAAGACCTTCAAGGCTCCATGCAGCAATCTCATCACTTTCCCATACAGGGTTTTCAAAGCAGCTTGTAGTGCCAAGGTGGCAGGCAGGGCCATCAGGCTTAACCATAACTACAAGGGCATCCTTGTCACAGTCCGCTGTGATGGAAACAACGTGCTGATAGTTACCGCTTGTTTCACCCTTGAGCCAAAGCTCCTGTCTTGATCTTGACCAGAAGCAGGTAAGACCCTTTTCCATTGTGATTCCAAGGCTTTCCTTATTCATATAAGCAAGGGTAAGCACCTTTTTGGTATCTGCATCTACTACGATTGCAGGGATAAGACCCTTCTCATCAAATTTAAGCTCTTCAACGTTAATCATTTTTTCTCTCCTTATAATCTTACGGGTATTCCGTTTGCTTTAAGCTCTGTTTTAAGGTCCTTTATGCTGACCTCACCGAAGTGGAAGATTGAGGCGGCAAGGCCTGCATCTACCTTAGGTAATGTTTTGAAAAGTGTGGTAAAGTCATCTATGCAGCCTGCACCGCCTGAGGCAATAACAGGCACTGAAACTGCGTTGCATACAGCATCAAGCATTTCAAGGTCAAAGCCGCCTTTAACACCATCTGTATCTATGGAGTTAAGCACAACCTCGCCTGCGCCGTTGCCGACACAGCGCTTTATCCACTCGATTGCCTCAAGACCGGTGTTCTCTCTGCCGCCCTTGGCAAACACTCTGAACACGCCGTCAACACGCTTTACATCGGCGGAAATAACAACGCACTGGTCGCCGTAAAGCTTTGCCGCCTCATAGATGAGGTCGGGATTGCGGATTGCGCCCGAGTTGACGCTTACCTTGTCCGCACCGCATTTCAGCACGCGGTCAAAATCTTCAACTGTGTTTATGCCGCCGCCGACAGTGAGAGGAATGAACACCTTTTTTGCGGTTTCGCAGAGAATATCAGTGAACAGCTTTCTGCCGTCGGAGGAAGCCGTGATGTCATAAAATACAAGCTCGTCCGCGCCGCAGCCCGAGTAAAACTCAGCCAGCTCAACAGGGGAGTTAACATCGCGGATTCCCTCGAAATTCACGCCTTTTACGACTCTGCCGTTTTTAACATCGAGGCAGGGGATTATTCTTTTTGTAATCATTTTGCCACCTCGATTGCTTCCTTCAGATTTATTGCGCCCGTATAGTACGCCTTGCCTATGATTGCGCCGTACAGATTGAGCTTTCTGAGCTTTCTGACATCCTCAATGTCTGATACGCCGCCGGAAGCGGTAATCTGCATATCGAATCTTTCGGAAAGCTCCCTGTATAATTCGTGGTTTGTACCCTGCATCGCACCGTCCTTTGAAATGTCGGTGCAGATGAGCGTTCTGACTCCGAGCTTCTGCATCTTTTCACAGAAATCAAAGGCAGTGTATTCCGACTTTTCAAGCCAGCCCTTGATTGCTACAAAGCCGTCTTTTATGTCAACGCCTACGGCAATTTTTTCGCCGTATTTTTTAACTGCGGCCTTCAGAAATTCTTCGTCGTTTACCGCCGCCGTGCCGAGAATAACGCGGTCAATGCCGATGCCGATGTATTTATCGACGGTTTCCATATTGCGTATGCCGCCGCCGATTTCGGTAAAGAGGTTTGTTCCCTTTACGATTTTTTCAACAGTTCCGATGTTGGGAGTGTCGCCGCTTTTTGCGCCTTCAAGGTCAACAAGGTGAATGTGCTTTGCGCCTGCGGCTTCGAAAGCTTTTGCCACCTCAAGCGGATTTTCACTGTAAACGGTCATCTGTGCGTAGTCTCCCTTGAACAGGCGCACAGCTTTGCCGTCAACCAAATCTATTGCGGGAAAAATGTTCATACAGCCGCCTCCGTTTCACAGAAAGCGCGCAGAATGTTAAGTCCTACCGTGCCGCTTTTTTCGGGATGGAACTGACAGCCGAAAATGTTTCCGTCAGCCACAGCCGCAGTCAGCGGTGCGCCGTATTCCGAAACAGCGATTGTGTTTTTTTCGCAGTCCGCGGCGTAGAACGAATGAACAAAATATACGAAATCGCCGTCGCTGATATATTTGAAAAGCGGATTTTTGCCGTTTGTGAACTGAAGCGCGTTCCAGCCTATGTGAGGAATTTTGAGGTCCGGTGGAATAACATCCGCAATTGAGCGCACATTTCCCTTGATAAGACCTAATCCGTCGTGTTCGCCGTATTCAAAGCTTTTGTCAAAAAGCAGCTGCATGCCGAGACATATTCCGAGTATGGGCTTGCCGCTCTTCGCTTCGGCGATAACCGTTTCCTGCAGACCCGAATTTTTCAGCTTTTTAGCCGCGTCCTCAAACGCGCCAACTCCCGGCAGAATGATTCTGTCGGCTTTTTTTATTTCCTCCGCGTCGGATGTAACCTTTGCTTCAACGCCGATTGCGTCAAGCGAGCATTTCAGCGAGAACAGGTTGCCGACGCCGTAATCAACTATACAGAGCATTACAGCACTCCCTTCGTTGACGGAATTTCGTTCGCAAATTCAGCGTCGATTTTAACTGCCTGCTTAAGGCTTCGCGCAACTGACTTGAATGTGCCTTCAATGATGTGATGCGTGTTCTTGCCGTCAAGCTGCTTTATATGAAGTGAAATCGGGAATTTTCTTGTGAAAGCGAGGAAAAATTCCTCAATAAGCTCTGTGTCAAAATCGCCGACCTTTTCGCAGGGAATGCTGAGTCCGAAGCCGAGGTAGCTTCTGCCCGAAATGTCGATTGCCGAAAGAATCAGCGTCTCATCCATCGGCAGGGCCATGCTGCCGTAACGGATAATGCCGCGCTTGTCGCCGAGAGCCGATTCAAAGGCCTCGCCGAGGCAGATGCCGATGTCTTCAACGGTGTGGTGATAGTCAACATCGATGTCGCCTTTACATGTTACATCAAGGTCAAATCTGCCGTGCTTTGCAAAAAGGGTAAGCATGTGGTTGAGAAAGCCGCAGCCCGTGTCAATTCTGCTTTCGCCTTTGCCGTCAAGATTTATTTTAAGGGAAATATCGGTTTCCGCTGTTTTTCTGTTAATTTCAGCTGTTCTCATTTATTTCACCAGCTCTTTCAGATTGTCAATGAGTGCCTGCATCTGCTCTTTTGTACCGATTGTAATACGGTTGTACTGACAGAGAAGCGGCTTGTCAAAGTGGCGGATAAGGATTCCTCTTGCTTTCAGTTCAAGATAGATTTCCCTGCCGTCCTTATCCGGATGCTTCGCGAAAACAAAGTTGCTCTTTGAGTCAAGAACCTCAAAGCCGAGCTTCCTGAGTTCCGCTGTCGTAAAATCTCTGTTTTCGATGATAGTCTGACAGTTCTTCTTTGTGTATTCCTCATCGCACAGAACGCCCACGCCTGCCGCCATTGTCATGCGGTTGATGTTGTAGGGATTGGTTGAATACTTGATTGTATTGAGGTCCTGAATCAGCTTTTTATTGCCGATACCGAAGCCGAGTCTTGCGCCTGCCATTGAGCGTGACTTTGAGAATGTCTGTGTTACAAGCAGATTGTCGTATTTCTTTGTAAGCGGAATACAGCTTTCTCCGCCGAAGTCAACATAAGCCTCGTCAACAACTACTACATTGTCGGGATTGCTCTTTACGATTTTTTCAATCTCCGAAACGGGAAGAGCGATGCCTGTGGGAGCGTTGGGATTGGCAATGAAAACTGTCTTGTTTATGCCGATATAATCGTTTACATCGATTGTGAAATCGTCCTTAAGCGGAATTTCCTCATAAGGCAGATTGTTGATTTCACAGAACACGGGATAGAACCCGTAGGTAATGTTTGCGAACGCCGCGGGATGTGTGCTGTCGCAATAAGCCATGAAGGCGAAATTGAGAATCTCGTCCGAGCCGTTGGTCATCAGAACCTCGTCCTTTTCCACGCCGAAAACCTCTGCCATTTTTTCAACAAGAGGCGTAACCTCCGGGTCGGAATAGAGCTGAAGCGTTTTTGCCATTTCAGCCGCCGCGGCGACTGCCTTTTCAGACGGCGGGAAAGGTGATTCATTCGTGTTAAGCTTGATATATTTCATGTCCTTCGGCTGTTCGCCGGGAGTGTAGGGTACAAGCTTTTCGTATTTGCTGCTGAAATATCTGCTCATTATTCATCATCCTCTAATCTGATTACTGCGCTTTTTGCGTGTGCTGTCAGTCCTTCCTGACGGGCAAAATATGCAACATCCTCCGCAACTCTTGTGAGCGCGTCACGGGTGTAATATGTGTACTGTGTTTTCTTTATAAAATCGTCAACCGAAAGGGGACTGGAGAATTTTGCCGTTCCGCTTGTGGGAAGCGTGTGGTTCGGGCCTGCAAAGTAGTCGCCGAGAGCCTCAGGACAGTTCCTGCCCATGAAGATTGAACCAGCGTGACGGATGGAATCAAGATAATCGAACGGATTGTCGACGCAGAGTTCAAGATGCTCGGGCGCAATTTCATTTGCGATTTCGATAACGACATCGAGCGTGTCGGCAACAATGATTTTGCCGTTGTTGTCGATTGAAGCTCTTGCGATTTCTGCACGTTCAAGCTGAGGTATCTGAATTTCAAGCTCCTGCTGAACCGCGTTTGCAAGCTCCTCTGAATCGGTAACGAGAACTGCGCTTGCCATTTTGTCATGCTCAGCCTGTGAAAGCAGGTCAGCCGCCGCGTGCTTCGGATTTGTCTTTCCGTCGGCAACAATGAGAATTTCACTGGGGCCTGCAATCATATCAATGGAAACCGTGCCGAAAACCTGCTTCTTAGCCTCTGCAACAAATGCGTTGCCGGGACCTACGATTTTGTCAACCTTCGGAATGCTTTCAGTGCCGTATGCAAGCGCTGCAATAGCCTGTGCGCCGCCGACCTTGAATATTTTATCAACGCCTGCAATTTTCGCCGCAGCGAGAATTACGGGATTGACCTTGCCGTCAGCCGACGGGGGTGTGACCATGACAACCTCTTTAACGCCCGCGATTTTGGCGGGAATGGAATCCATGAGAACCGTTGAGGGATAAGCCGCCGTGCCGCCGGGAACATAAAGTCCGGCTCTGTCAACGGGAATGATTTTCTGACCGCAGACAATGCCTTTTTCGTCATTTATGATAAAGCTGTTGCGAACCTGTTTTTCGTGGAATTTTCTGATGTTTTTTGCGGCGCGTTCAAGAATGTCAACGAACTTGTCCGAAACCGCATTGAAAGCTTCTTCAATTTCCTCTTCGCTTACAAGCAGGCTGCTGAGCTTTGCTTTGTCAAATTTTTCAGTGTATTCGTAAAGAGCGGCATCGCCGTTTTTCCTTACGTTATAGATTATATCGGCGACGATGCTTTCAACATCGAGCTTCATCTCAGCTCTGGCAAAGATGTCCCTGTTGGCAACCTCGCCGTATTTCAGAATTTTAATCATTTGTCTGCCTCCGTCTGTGCCGCAATTTCCTTTGCGATGAATTCTATTTTTTCGCTCTTGAAGCGGAAGCTTGTCTTGTTTGCGATAAGTCTTGCGCTTATGGGGACGATTGTTTCTTTAACCTCAAGATTGTTTTCCTTAAGAGTTGAGCCTGTTTCGACGATATCGACTATAACATCGGAAAGCCCGAGAATCGGAGCGATTTCGATTGAACCGTTAAGGTGAATCATGTCGATATCTCTGCCGAGGGAATTGTAGTAGGTCTGTGCGATGTTTGTGAATTTTGTTGCGACCTTAAGCGTTTTCTGCGGATTGTCACGGAATGCCTTCGGAGCGGCAACAGCCATTCTGCATTTACCGATGTTCAGGTCAACAAGCTCATAGACATCGGGCTCATATTCAAGCAGGATATCCTTGCCTGCAACTCCTATATCCGCGGCGCCGCGCTCAACATAAATAGCGACATCGGAGGGCTTTACCCAGAAATATCTGACGCCCTTTTCGGGATTCTCAAAAATCAGCTTGCGGTTTTTTTCTTTGATTGACGGGCATTCAAAGCCCGCTTTCTCAAACATGTCGTAAACCTTTTCGCCGAGCCTGCCCTTGGGCAAAGCCACATTAATCATATCATTCACAGGGCTTCGCCTCCTTGCCGTCAAATTTCATAAGCTCTCTGTATTTCAGCTTTTCGGGAACGGCCTTAACCGCAATAACGCTCAGCCTGCTTTCGGTGAGTTCCTTTACAGCGGCGTTGAGTGCGGCGATATCGGCTTTTTCATCATAAAGCAGAACTGTATCAACATCGTATTCGCTGAAATTTTCGTTAAGGCTTTCAAGCATGTCCATATAAATCGCAAAGCCGACGGCCTTTGATTTCTGCTTCATTCGCTGCATAAGCTTGTCATACTGACCGCCCGAAAGTACGCTGCCCGTTATGCCGCTGACATAGCCCTTGAAGGTTATGCCGTTGTAATATCTGGAATCGCCTGTGATTGAAAAATCAATTTCTATAATATCCTTAAGCTCCGTGCCGACGGCGTTGAGGATTGCCTCAAGCTTCTCTGTTTCCGCACAGTCGGGGATGACAGCCTTAAGCCTTGAGATTACCGGTTCGGGTTTGCCGTGAAGTGAGGTAAGCTCAGCTAAAACAGCCGCGCTTTCACTGCCTATCTCGGCACTTTCGCAAAGTGCGCCAAGCTCATGAAGATTCTTTTCGCCTATGAGACGCATAACATCGGATTTGATATCTGCCGAAATGTTTTCCTTATCAAGAACATAGGATATGATATCAAGATCGGAAACGCTTAAAATACACTCGTCGGAAATGCTTTTAAGGCTTTCGGCGGCGAGGGAGAGAACCTCAGTGAGACAGTAGCCGTCAATGTCGCCCAGACACTCAAGACCCGTCTGCATAATCTCCTTGTAGGAGTTTGTACCCTTGGAAACGCGGTAAACGTTCTCGTTATAGTAAACCTTGCGGACCGAGCTTCTGCTGTCCTGATTATTCTTGATAATCGAAAGCGTTACATCGGGCTTGAGAGCCATAAGCTTGCCGTTTGTATCGTTGAATGTAATAATATTATCCGAAATGAGGAAATCCTTGTTCCTTACATAAAGGTCGTATTCCTCAAATTTTGTCATTTTGTACTGTGAGTATCCGTACTTTTCATAAAGGGAACGCAGTGCGAAGATGACCTGTTCGTCGTTGCGTATTGTTAAATCAGTCATCGTTCTTCAACCTTTCAATCGCTGTTTTGTAGCCGTCATTGCCGTAGTTGAGGCATTTGCTGACGCGGCTGATGGTGGCGGTGCTTACGCCCACCTGCCTGGATATTGTCTGATAGTTAAGTCCTTCGCTCAGCAGAACAGCGGTATCAAGGCGCTGCGCCATGTCCTGAATTTCCTTGATTGTACATAAATCCTCAAAGAAATCGTAGCATTCGTCAATGTTTTCGAGGTTAAGAATCGCCTTGAAGAGATTGTCGATTGATTTTGATCTGATGTTCATTTAATCAGCTCCCACTTTAAACTTTTAGTATATTATCACATTAGTGCGCTAAAGTCAAGCTTAAAATCAGCATTATTTTATACAGTTAAAAACTTTGTAAATCTGACAAAATTCAATCCGTCAAAGACCGCAATCTTTGACGGATTGTCTGTTATAACCGACTGTTTTATACAAGAGCCGCTGCCTTGCGGAAATCTTCCTTGATGCTGTCGCCCTTTTCCTTTGCGACCTTCACGCTTTCCTTCAGAAGCTTACCTGCGCCGCTGAACGCGCCCTTGAATGCGTCCTTGACATCGGGCTCAATGCCGTCCCATGCTTTTTTAGCTCCGCTTACTGCGGAAACTGCGTTCTTTGCAAGTCCTGTCAGCGTTTCCTGGCCCGAACCCTTAATCAGACCGCTGAGGACAGCGTCAAGTGCGTCAAGATTTTTCTGCTCGGTTTTTTCAACGAGCTTCGCCATGAATACATCGGTAATCTTGCAGACGATATCGGTATCGGGAGCAAAGGTAAGATTGCCGTCATTATCGAACTTCCATGTTTCCATATCGTGCTGAAGCATACCGATATGTCTTGTACTCTTTACTGCTTTATATTCATAGTCGTGAGCCATGAGCATGCCGACTGTGGATGAGCTTGGAACATAGTGCTTGTAGCGGTCGCCCTGAAGCAGCTCATCAAATGCGCCTGTGCGGAAGAAATCGCGGGTATAGAAGCCGGGACCGTCATTGTTGTAAAGATATTTTATACGGCTTCTGATTTCGGGCGAGCATTTGAGTGCGGTGTAAAGAGCCTCGTGAGCGCCCTTTGAATGACCGATAAGAATAATCTGTCCGTCAAATTTTGCGGCAGCCTCATTAATATATGTAAGCGCGTATTCGTAAGCGGGGGACTGACGGTGAACAAGGAAGTCGACATCCTCCTTCCAGCCCGCGAGAGTATCGTTAGTACCTTCAAATGTGATAATGAGAGTGCCGTCGGGCATAATGAATGTACCTGCGGCAAACTGAACGGCAGGCTCGGTATTGTAAAAAGCCCTGTAAGCGCAGATTTTCATGCCCTCATAGCGCTTGCCTTCGGCCATAACCATAAGTCGTTTGCCGAGATTGGGGGAAATGAAAAGTCCGATTTTTGAAAGATTGTGTTCATCGGAGAAATAAAGCCTGTTGCTTATTCTTCTGAAATCAACGGGTTCATCGTCAAAGCTCGGAGAAACCTCACGTTCAAACGGAAGATATGAAAGCTCGGCAAAAGCGATAGCGTCGCCGTCGCAGAACGGTTTTTCTTCGAATGTCACAGAACTGAACCGGTCAAGATACTCCTTTGTACCTGCCATAATAACAACTCCTTTTAGAGTAACTATTGTTTTTTTGACATTATAACACATTTTTACAGAAGTGTTAATATTTTTTTGCGTATTTTATTTTAATTTGTATGCGGTAATTGAAAAAAGATGTGTAAGGTGATATAATCAAACAAATTACAATTTGCCGCAGTACCTGCGGTCGTTCGCCGGGTGAGCGGTTATCAGAATTCTGTTACCCTGCGCGAGCAGTGAGAACATGTAATGTCATTCTGAGGTGGAACGACGAAGAATCTCATAAAAAGTTTAGCTGAGATTTTTCACTTCGTTCAGAATGACACGCTGTTATTGATATCAGCCATGTAGGGGCGATTATTAATCGCCCGTCAAGTTTGCTGAATATTCGCGGGACATTCGTGAATGTCCCCTGCAAGCACGACTTATAAATTCATCGATAAATTACATTTTGTTTTATCTATCAAACCGAAAGAAGGTTTTTATATGCTGAAAAATGAAGTATTCGGAAATGCAATATTCGTAAAGCCCTCGGAAAGCTGTGTTTCTCCCTGCTTCAGGGGCACTTTTGACTCGAAGGCAGGCATGCGGACAGAAATCACCGTATGCGGACTCGGCATTTTCAGACTTTACGTTAACGGTAAAAAGGTAAGCGACGATATCTTTGCGCCCGTTACAAGCTTCTATCATGAATATGATAAATGTGTCAACTATGTCAGGTACGGCGAAAAAATGAACAGCAGGATTTACTGTATGAAATATGATATCACCGACCTTGTTGCCGACGGTGAGAATGTTATTACCGCTGTTGTCGCTCCGGGCTGGTACGGCGTTTACTCCGACTGCTGTGTTTTCTGTTATAAGATTGAAAGCGAAAGCGGCGTATTTTTCAGCGATACATCTGTAAAATGGTGCGATTCTCCGATAACGGAATATGCCTTCACCAAGGGTGAAAAGCAGGACTACACAAAGCACGGCTACTGCGGCGAATGCGCGTCTGATGACGCAGGCTGGCAGAACACCGTTGAAGCCGTTCTGCCCGAAACGGAATATTATATTCAGGACTGTCCGAATGATAAGATTATCCGTACCGCGGAATGCAGAAAAATTCTCGAAGCAGACGCATACGATGTATACGACGCGGGCGAAAATATCACGGGCTGGGTAGTATTCAGATGCGGCGAAAAAGGAAAGAAAATCACGGTAACCGTCAGCGAGGAGCTTGACTCAAACGGCGACCTTCACGAAAAATGGGTTCACAGACAGGAGTCCGAGTATATCTGCGACGGAACGGACAGAGAATACCATCTGCTGTTCACATGGCAGGGCTTCCGTTATTTCAGAATTGATAAGGCCGCAGAGGTTGTCAGAGTTGATATCGTTCACACCGACATGCCCGTAATTGCAGGCTTCAGGAGCGAAAACGCTGTGCTTAACGGCATTTTTGACTGCTATATCAGAACTCAGCTGTGCAATATGCATATGGGTATTCCGTCAGACTGCCCTCATATCGAGAGAAGAGGCTATACAGGCGACGGTCAGCTTGCCTGCGAGGCGGCAATGCTCGGCATAGACAGCAGAAAATTCTATCTCAAATGGATGGAGGATATTGCCGACAGCCAGGATGAAATTTCCGGCCATGTTCAGTATACCGCGCCGTATATCGAAAGCGGCGGCGGACCCGGCGGCTGGGGCTGCGCCATTGCGGAGGTTCCGTATGTTTACTACAAGATGTACGGCGACCCGGAGCCGTTCAGAAAATATTTTGACAATATGCTTCATTATTTCGATTATCTTGATGCTCACAGCGAAAACGAGCTTGTTATTTCCGACCAGCCGGACCAGTGGTGTCTGGGCGAATGGTGTTCGCCTCATGAGAAGCACGGTCTGCGCCCCGAGATTCCCGAGCCGTTTGTCAACAATTATTTCTATGTCAGAACCGTTGACAGAATGCTTGAGATGTGTGATATTGTCGGCAGGGGAGCGGATAAAGAAAAGCTTCTTGAAATAAGAAAGCGCAAGGCTGACGCGATTGCTGATAATTACTTTGATGCCGAAACGGGCAGCTTTGCAGGTAATCTTAACAGCGCCAATGCTTTTGCCGTTGATATCGGTCTCGGCGACGAAAGAACGCTTCTCAATCTTGTTGATGCCGTACGCACAAAGCCGCTTGATACGGGCATTTTCGGAACTGATCTGGTGCCGAAGGTTCTGTTTGAAAACGGATATTCTGACGAAGCGGTTGACTTCCTTTCACGCGACAAATATCCGTCCTTCGGATATATGTTCAGAAACGGCGCAACAACGCTGTGGGAGGAATGGATGGACCCGCGTTCAATGTCCCACCCGATGTTTGGTGCGGCTTCAAAATATCTGTTCTATTACATACTCGGCATAAGGCGTGCCGACGGTGATGCGGGCTTTAAGAAAATTATTATCGAGCCGAAAACAAACGCCGTCACAGGCAGCGTTTCAGGCTTTATCACAACCGAAACGGGCAGAATTTCCGTTTCTGTTGACGCGAAAAACAATACCTGTACAGTCAGTGTTCCCGACGGAATTGATGCAGATATCATTTTCGACGGTAAAATAATAAAGTAAGAGAGGCCCTGATTATGAAGAAAGTTTTTAAATCGGTTTTATCAGTTCTGCTTGCGTTTACGGTAATTTTCGGAGTCGTATGCATTTCTCCGCTTGCGGCGGACGATTCGGTTTATTTTGCACTCGCAACGGATGTGCATATCGGAGAGGTCAGAGAGACCCTCAAGAACAATTATCCCGAAAACAGTCTTTATTTCCATGCGGACGGTTCGGGTAATCTCTATGACGAGGCGGCGGCGCTTACAAGGAATTTCCTTAATAAAGCGGCGGCGCAGAAGGTTGATTTTGTTCTGATTTCGGGCGACCTTACAAGGTCCGGCACCGATGCCGAGCATAAATATGTTGCGGATATGCTTGAAAGCTTTGAAAAGAAAACAGGCGTTCAGGTTTATGTTGTTCCCGGAAACCATGATTATCACAACAACACACCCGAGGCCTTCAAGGCATATTATAAAAACCTTTGCTATGATGAGGCGCTTACGGTTGATACCGAGACAGCGTCATACACTGTCAATCTTCCCAACGGTTACCGCCTTATCGCCGTTGACTCCAATAATCCCGGCAAGGACGGCGACGGACTTAACGACAGACTTTTCGGCTGGATTGACGAGCAGGTCGCACAGGCTCACGCCGACGGCAGAGAAATCATTTTCACTGAGCATCATTCGGTTCTTGAACATCTTGCTCTGGGCAAGCTTGTAATGAAGGATTTCATTGTCAGAGATTCGAATAAGGTTGCCGAAAGATTCTGCGATTGGGGTATTCAGTATACATTTACAGGGCATGAACACGGCAACGATATTGCAAAGTATGTCGGCAAAAACGGCAATGTGCTTTACGATGTGCTTACGACCTCGCTTTCGTCCTATCCGCTTGAATACCGTATGGTTAAATACGGTAAAGACGGCGTTTCGCTGAAAATGCAGAGAATTGAAGAATGCGATTTCAGCACGCTTATTGACGGATACACACCCGAGCAGCTTGCACTTATGAAGTCCGATTATACGGAATATTCTTACGGATATTTCCGTTATTCCATTGAAAAGAAGATTCTCAAATACACATCGCCCGATTTTATCAAAGGCAAGCTCAAGGTTGAGGACGGCGTGCTTGCGGATGAAATTGACGCGCTTATGAATCTTGTCAACGGTGCGCTTGATATGCCGCTTTATGACAGCGGAGACGGAAAACTCAGCATGGAAGCTCTCGCTGCTTCCAAGGGCGTAACGCTTCCAAAATCAAATTACACATCGCTCTGCGACCTTGTAACCGCTCTTGTGGCTCAGCATTATTACGGCGATGAAAACATGCCGGGCGAGGGCAGTCCCGAGTGCGAGCTTTTCGTAAAGGGGCTTAACACAGGACTTGAATACATACTTTCAAACGCAGGCACCGAAAGCCTTAAGGCGCTTTTCAAAATTGCCGATGAGCTTCTTCCCGTTTCGGGACTTGACTGCTGGTACAGAGCAATCGGAACGGAGGATTCATATGACGCCGCCGGGGCTGTGCTTTATCCGGTTCTTGAACAGTTCACTATTGACAAGGCTCCCGCAGACAGAGACGCCGACCTTCCTGCGTTGGGCGAAAACGCCGGCAGAGCGGCACAGTTTAAGAATATTATTGAAATCATACTCAATGTTATCAAATACATTCTTAATGTCGCACTCGCATTTGTGAAATAATAACGGTACAGGAGAAATAATATGAGCGGAAAAAATAATCCCGTTGAGGAAAATGACAATTTTGAAGACGAGCTTTTCGATGTTGAAGGCTATGACAATGTGATTGTTCTTGAGGACGAGGACGGTCAGGAAACCGAATTCGAGCTGCTTGATATAATCAATTATAAGGACGAAGATTATATTGTGCTTACCGCGGCGGAGACAAAGGAAAACGCCGATGTAATTATCCTTAAAGCCGAGGCTGCGGAAGGCTCGGACGAGGAAACCTATGTCGGTATCGAGAACGAGAAGCTGATGAACACAATCTACGATATCTTCAAAGAAAAGCATAAGGACGATTTCAATTTTGTAAACTGAAAACAGGCATGAAAAAAGCTCCCGTTTCCCGGGAGCTTTTGCTATTCATTTATAACTCAGAAGAGACCCTTGATGCCTCTGATGAGAAGTCCGAAATACATATTGAGGTCCATGATGATGAAATCGAACATGCCGAGGTTGATTGAGAAATTCTTCTGCTCTGCCTTTTCGTCAGCGTTGATTGTGAAGGCCTGTGTATAAAGCATGCCTCCTTCGCCGAATACTTCAGCTCTTACATAACCGCCGAGAACATCCTCATAATCGTCAAGGTCAATCATGCCGTCACTTGCTTTTGTTGTGGCGATAAGCCTGCCGTCGGAAATCCAGCGGACGATTGCCGTGTTTTCGGAATCAACCGTGATTGTGTTTTCCTCATCGTCAACTGTGATAGCTGTAATCTCGGGGCGTGCGTTCATGCAGAAATAACCGTCGACGTCGATTGCCTGATACTTAACGCCTACATTGGATTTCTTTGCCTTCTGAGCCTTTTCAGCTCTTTCAGCTTCATATCTTGCGGAGATATCAGCGACTGCAGCATAAAGTCCGTCGTCCTCGCCGTAGATATCCTTGAGTGCTTCGGCAATCTGAGCAAGCTCGTCACCGTTGTTGAGGCATGTGCTGTAGCCGAAGAATTCGCCGTTCTGAAGAGCGGATTTGATATCTGCCGATGTCTTGTTTTCTGCAAGAACGATTGTGCTGCCTGTGTCAATCTTGTTGAGCTGATGTGCGTCACTTGAGCAGAAACCGTAAACAGTCTTGCCTGACTCTGCTGCCTTTGTCAGCATGAGGTCCCAGAACTTTCTGTCATTGCGTGTACGGTCGTCGCCCTTACTGTTCATGTCAACACCGAGGCAGGAATCGTACTTGTCAACAAGTCCGTAAATCTTCTGGAAATAGTATCTGTATGCGGGGTCGCTGAGGTCATATGCGTCAGCGGTGTAAAGCTCATAACGTGCCTTTGAATATTCACCGGGATGATTGATGATGGAGATTGCGCCTGCTTTGTCCGCGCCTCTTACTGCTGCACTGTAATCGCAGGGAGCGTTGTTCCTGAACTCTGCGAACCAGCTGTTGACATGAGCGTTGACTGAAACGGCGTTGTTTTCAATGCCGTAGGGGATTCTCATGATTTCGCGTCCGTCGTCTGTTACAAGGTAATCGTCGCCGTCGCGGGTAACCATTTCGTATGATGTTCCGTTAGCGAATGTACCGCTTTCGCCGAGATACTCAAGCTCAAGGTCTGTCTTGCCGACAAGCTTCAGAACCTTGCCGACGAGCTTTGAGCCTGTGTCTGTACACCAGTTGTAATCGGTTGTGCCGTGGTCTGTGATTGCAACAACGTCAAAGCCTGTTTCGTAATGACGCTCGATAGACGCCTTAAGTGTCTGGTCGCCGTCGCTTGCGTTTGTGTGTGTGTGAAGTGCTGTCTTGTACTGATTTACATCAGCCCAGTCAATATTTGCATAAGGATTGCTGATTGCGATTTCGTCTGTCTCTGCGGCTGCAAATGCGGGAATGCCTGTGCAAAGCATGATTGCGCTCATTGCAGTGCAGGCAGCTTTGAAAAGGAATTTCTTTGCTTTCATTATTTCTGCCTCACTTTTTTCAGATTTAATTAATTATAATATATTGCCTGTTTTTATTCAATGATTTTTATTACAGAATTTAAACGTATGTATTTGTTAAATTGCACAAACAAAAAAGTTATTTTATGTCAATCTGGCACATCTGCATAGCTTTCAGAGCATTTTCATGGCTCTCGGGCGTAACGCCCGCGCAGCACGCGGAATCAACGCTTACGGGTAGTTCGGGCAGAAACGCCTTGAGCATCAGAGCGTTTGAAATAACGCAGATGTCCGTGCAGAGTCCTACGACCTCAGCCTCGCTGTAATTGCCGTCTGCAACAATATTTGCAAGTTCAACGCTGCCGAAGGTCGGCTTTTCAACAATCCGGTAACCCTGCGCAAGATTTTTTATGTCGCCGTAAAGCTCCCAGCCGTCAGTATCCCTTATGCAGTGGGGTACAGGAAGCTTTTTGCCCTCCTGAGTATCCATGTAAATTGCGGAGTGAGTGTCCTTTGTGAAAATGATATCGCCGTCAAAGCTTCTGATTTTTTCGCACACTGCGGGTACAATAGCCTGAGCCTCAGCCGTACCGAGCGCACCGTCAACAAAGTCCTTCTGCATGTCGACAACAACAAGTAATTTTCTGAACATAATATTACCTCCATTAATCCTTTTATATATTATATACCATTTTTATCGCACAAAAACAAGACTTGACTTTTGTGCGCTTTTATGCTTGTTAATTTCTTATTTAATATTGATTAAAAAATCGAGCTATATTATAATAATACCGTATATGTATCAGAGGTGAAACGACTATGCTTAAAAGAATACTTTCTTCTTTCATTGCGCTTATATTTGCGCTGCTTCCTTTCGGACAGAAGCCCGAACAGAAAACAAAGGCTGAATTCAGCGGTACGTTTATTCAGTCATGGTATTGCCTGTGGTGGGACGACGCACGCTGGCAGGAGGAAATCGAATACATGAAGCAGGCGGGTATTGAGTATTTTATTCTGCAGGATACTGCAAGCTTCTTTGACGCCGACAGTGCGGAGCTTCACTATCCCTCAGAGCTTGAATGCTTTGAAAACTGCGAAAAGTACGGCGATGTTGTCGGCGATGCGCTGAGAAACTGCACGGGCAGCGGAATAAAGGTTTTCGTCGGATTTGCCGACTATGAGGCGTGGTGGACGCTTGCGGGTCTTTCGCCTCAGTACAATAAAATCTGCGATAAAACGGCTCTCATGGCTGAGGAGATTTACAATAAGTACTATGAGAAATACAGCGATGCGTTTTACGGCTGGTATTTCACTCCCGAGATAAACAATGTCCCCACAATGAAGCTGAGCATACTCAATATCGCAAAGGGCTTCAACAGGATAATCGACACTGTAAACGGACTGAATCCCGATATGCCGATGCTTTTAAGTCCGTATTTTACAAACTATATTTCAGTTCCGTCAGTTATCGGCGCTCTGCCCGAATGGCAGGCGTTCATGCAGGCGGCGCATCTGAGAGACGGTGACATCATTGCTCCTCAGGACGCGGTGGGCGCAGGCTGGATAAAGATGAACGACCTTGAAAAGGTGTGGAAGATGTATTCCGCTGTTATCGACAGCTGCGATAAGGATATAAAGCTTTGGGCAAACTGCGAAAATATGACGGTTGCCCGTGATTTTGTTCCGCTTATGCCTCCCGCAACTGTTGAAAACGAAAATATGACGGCGACGCTTGACCGCTTTGCCGAACAGATGAACGTTGCTTCAAAATATGTTGACAATATCATAACGTTTTCGTTCAATCACTATTACTGTCCGTCAAATGTAAACCCGGTTTACTTTGATACTTATCTTGACTATATGAAGAATGGCGATAAGCTTGAGACCGAGGCCCCGACGGCTCCGAAGGATGTAACTGTTTCCGACGGCGTTCTCACATGGGAAGAAGCAGATGATAATATCGGAATAGCGTATTATCTCATTTACAAAGGCAAAAAGGCAATAGCAAGGATTGAATCCGGCAGTGAACTGCGATATGAGCTTGACGGGAAGAAAAATTACAGCATTGCCGCATTTGACGGCGCGGGAAATAAATCGGAAGTGATTGAATGCAGATAAAAGATTTTTATAAACGCTTTACATCAAACACACTTGCCGCCTGCGGAAATCAGACAACCTTCGAAAATGAGGGCATCGGCGAGGGTATGGCGTTTATAAAGGTGCAGAACGGCGGCACATATAATTATATTTTTGCATTTTCGGGCATACTTGACAGCACCTTCGGAGACGGAAGCAAGACAAAGTGCAACGAAATCTATGACGGCTGGACGATAGAAAGCCTTGAATATGCAGTTACTGATAACTGCGATCCCGAGGAGGCTGAAAAGAAAAGCTTTACGGCGCTCAGCTTTGACGGAAACGGTTCTCTGACAATCGGGAAAGAAAAAATGTACCTTACCGATAAAGAACAGATTGCCGCAGAAAAAGGACAGTTTATCTGTCTGAAAATAAAATTTACGGGCAAAGTGATTCCCTGTCATTATGAGAGCATAATCGCGCTTTACAGAAAGCTTGACGGCGTGTGGCAGAAGTCGCCGCTCCTGCCCGTTCCGCTGATAACGGCTATTGACAGGCCTGCGAAAAAAAGGATAGGTTTCATCGGCGATTCAATCACGCAGGGAATAGGCAGCGACTGGAACAGCTATAAGCATTACGCCGCCGCTGCCGCTGAAATTCTCGGCGGCGAATACGCGTACTGGGATCTGGGACTCGGTTATGCGCGCGGAGCGGATATGGCGTCAAAGGGCGTGTGGCTCAAAAGGGCAAAGCAGAACGATATTGTTTCCGTCTGCTTCGGAGTCAACGACATGTTTCAGGGACGCACCGTCGAACAGCTTAAGGCTGACCTCGGCACAATTATTGATGAGCTTAAATCGGCGGGCGTAAAGGTGCTGATTCAATCCGTGCCTCCGTTTGACTACGGTGAGGAACACGAAAAAATGTGGCGTGAGGTTAACTCTTATATTGAAACGGTGCTTGCACCGAAAGCGGATGCGTATTTCAATAATGTTCCGATTCTCTGCGGTGACGGCAGGGATTCTCCGAAAGCAAAATACGGCGGACATCCGGACAATGAGGGACACAGACTGTGGGGCGAGGCACTTGCTCCCGTTATAAAAGAATTAATTGAGAAATAATCTGAAAGGATGAAATATTATGGGTAAAATTGTTGCAATCGGCGGAGGCTTTGACGGCAGGTACGCCAATTTCCTTGTTCGTCATATTCTGTCACTGAGCGAAAAGGAAAAGCCGAATTTCCTTGAAATTCCGACAACCTGCTATGACGGATTTGATACATCTTTTTATTCGCGCTTCTTTAACTGGGGCTGCGAGGTTGACGCGCTTTTCGTAACGCGCGACTATGTAACCGAGGAGCTTATTGCCGAAAAAATCCGCAAGGCTGATGTTATTCATGTTCCGGGCGGCAATCTCCGCTTTGTTTCCGAAATGTGGAAAAAGCACAATGTAAATAAGTACCTTAAGGAAGCCTTTGAACAGGGCAAGGTGCTTTTCGGCGCTTCGTCGGGTTCAATGTGCTGGTTTGAGGAGGGCTACGATGACTGCGGCCCAGAAAACGAGTTCATGTTTGTTGACTGTCTCGGACTTCTGCCTTACTGCAACTGTCCGCACTACGATTCCGAGGGCTGGCAGAGCTTTAACGAGGCTGTGAAGAAGCAGAAGCTTTCGGCTATCGCCTGCGAAAATGACGCGGCAATCTGCTTCGTTGACGACAAACGCTACCTGCTCAAATCTCCCGAGAGAGTTGACGCGCGATGCTGGTTCTTTGATGCAAACGATAATTTCAAGCGCTACGACCTTGATGCAAACCCCGACATCCTCAACTCACTTTGATAAATGATTATGGATAAAAAATATTTACTCGGAATAGATATCGGCGGAACAAAATGCGCCGTCATTCTCGGACGCGCGGGCGAAGCCGACGAAAAAATAATTGAACGCAGAGCTTTCGCTACACTTGTCGAACGCGGCTGGCAGACCGTTGTTGACGAGATACTCGGTACAGCCGACGCTTTACTCAGCGACCGCGGAATAAACAGCGATGAAATAAAGGGCATCGGCATTTCCTGCGGAGGGCCTCTTGATTCAAAAAAAGGCGTGATTATGTGTCCGCCGAATCTGCCCGACTGGGACAATGTGCCGATTGTCGAAATATTCGAAAAGCATTTCGGCGTAAAAACAAATCTGCAGAACGACGCCAACGCCTGCGCGGTTGCCGAATGGAAATACGGCGCGGGCAGGGGAACGCAGAACTGCGTTTTCCTCACCTTCGGCACGGGCATGGGTGCAGGACTTATTCTTGACGGCAGACTTTATTCCGGCGCGAACGATATGGCGGGCGAGGTCGGTCATATCCGCCTTGCGGAGAACGGCCCTGTCGGCTACGGAAAAGCAGGCTCCTTTGAGGGCTTCTGTTCGGGCGGAGGCATAGGCAGGCTTGCCGATTTCATGGCAGGAGAACCGAAAAATATGACGGCAAAAGAACTTGCAATTGCCATGAATAACGGCGATGAATTTGCGCTTTCCGTCTATAAAAAATGCGCCGAAAAGCTCGGTATGGGACTGTCGGTTCTCATTGACATCCTCAATCCCGAGGTGATTGTAATCGGCAGTATTTACGCGCGCAACAGAGAATTTTTCGATGAAAATATCATGCCCGTAATTAAAAATGAAGCGCTCGGCAACGCCGCGGCGGTGTGCAGAATTCTGCCTGCCGAGCTTGGCGAACAGATAGGCGATTTTGCGGCGCTCGGACTTGCCGAAATGTGATATCATTATTATATAACACAAATTTTTAAGGTGAAGATGTAGGGGCGACCTGCGGTCGCCCGTT
>JAZUDP010000157.1:0-8545 GCA_045639705.1 Acutalibacteraceae bacterium | reverse complement strand
CGGCACAGACTTGTAAGGATACTTTTGTTTTTGACGGATAATTTCCCCGAATACTGCATCAAACCCGCATCCGAATACGCCAGTATGCGCGATGCGGGTTTTCTTTGTCTTCGAAAAAATTCTCTCTTCAAAAACTGCTTTGCACCTTAAAATGATGAATTTTGCCCGATTTGTGTTCTTTCTGCGACGAAACCATACTGACGTATGGCGAGGAGCAAAAGGACACAAGGCGGGTAAAAGGCACATTTTAAGGAAAAGCAGCCTTGCAAGCCTGCGCTAAAGGCGGCAGTCCCCATTGATTATCGTTACTTCAACTGTTTCTGCGTTCATCAGTTTTGCGTCTTCTGCTATGTGCGAAACCATAAGCACAGGCTTGTTTTTATCGGTGAACTCGCGTTTTATCATGTTTGCCATAACCGTTTTTGTTTCACTGTCAAGTCCGTTAAAAGCCTCGTCAAGCAGAAGCGCATCTCCGCCGAAGGCAACTGCTCTCACAATGGCGGCGCGCCGCTTCATTCCGCCGCTGAGTTCATCGGGCTTTTTATTTTTTGCCTCTTCAAGTCCCGCTTCCTTAAGCAGTGCTTCGGCAAAGGATTTTTTCTCTTTAGGCAGGCAGAGCATGATATTTTTAATTATGTTCATATGCGGCACAAGTCTGTCTTCCTGAAAAACAGCGGAAAGCTTTTTCGGTGCGCTGACTGTACCGCTTTCGGGCTGTTCAAGTCCCGCGATAAGCCGCAGAACCGTTGTTTTTCCGCAGCCCGAAGCTCCTGTGAGGCACACGCATTTTCCGTCGGGAACGGTAAGGCTGAAGCTGTCAATTATATTCTTTTCTCCGTAAGAAAAACGGAGATTTTTTATTTCAATCATTTCTGTTCCCCCTAATCATCGGCTGCTTAACAGTTTTTTGCAGAGGGATTTGAGCAGCAGCTCTATCACAACGCTTAACAGAACAACCGTCAGCGTAACGGCGTAAACCTCGTCAAAGCTCAGTGCCGCCTTTGCGGAATATATTCTGTGACCGAGGGAAATATTCGGTGTACACAGTACCTCGGCGGCAACGCCCGATTTCCACGCAAAGCCGAGCGCATTTACGCCTGCGGTGATAATTTCGGGTACGCATCGGGGAAGCTTCACTCTGAACAGAGCTTTTGTTCTGCTCACTCCGAAAACCCTGCACATTTCGTCAAGCTCCCTGTCGGAGTCTGTTATGCTGTCATGCACGGTCTGCCACATGAGCGGAACAACCATAAGGAACGAGATGAAAACCGGCAGCGAATTGACATTGATAAAAAGATACGCAAGAATGATGAACGATACGACCGGAACGGCACGCACAAGCCGCATGGCAGGGGAGAGGACGGCGTTGACGGCTTTGAAGGAAGCTGTAAGAATGCCGAGGACAAAACCGCCGGTAATGCCGAGGACAAAGCCCGCGAAAATACGCAGAAGCGTTGCTCCCGCGTCGGCAAGGTACTCCTTTGTGAAGCCGACCTCAAGCCATTTTCCGAAAACCGTTATCGGGCCGGGCAAAAACAGTTTAAGCTCATTACGCACCAGAAGGCTTGCCGTTTCCCACACGGCAAGCCAGAAAAGCAGAACGAAAATGCTTTTGATTATTTTTTTTGCAGTTTTATTTTCCTGTATAGTAGAAATCATCGGCAGGCAGTTTACCTCCTATTGATGTTTTGTCGGCATTCAGCAGAACCTGAAAATATCCTTCAATTGACGCTTTCATATCAGTGCCCGATACAAACGTAAGGTTGCAGTTGGGAATTGCCTTTTCCGCAATCGCCGCGGCAGGCACAATTCCGTATTTTTCGCAGAGTACTGCGGCTGACGGAATGTCGCTGACTGCAGATTCAACAGAAGCCTTGTATTCCTCAAGGAATTTTGCAACGGCTTCGGGATTGGCTTCAACATAAGACTTAAGCGCAACAACGCAGCCCATCATAAGCTTGCTGTCGGAAACCTTTTCCCACTCGTCGTTTACCGAAAGCACACGGGTAAGTGTGTCCTTTTTTGTAAGAACCGTTGTTGCCGCGGGTTCGGGAACCATTGCAATCTGCGCCTTGCCGCTTACAAGCGCCGCGACAAGCTCATCGTTGGCTGCGAGAAACTGAATAGAAACATCCTTGTCGGGGTCAATACCGTTTTCCGAAAGAATGTAACGGAGTATATACTCGGGATTTGAACCCTCGCCTGTTGAATAGATTGTTTTGCCCTTGAGGTCGGCAACGGATTTAACCGAGCTTCCGTTTTCGATAACCGAAAGCACTCCGAGCGTGTTGACCGCAAGCATCTGAATTCTGCCCTCTGTTTTGCTGTAAAGCTTTGCGGCAAGATTTGTCGGAACAGAAGCGATGTTTATCTCGCCCGAAACAATTTTTCCGCTGATTTCATCAGCTGCCGAGGCAACGGTAAAGGTGTAGTTGTTTGCCGTCTTACTGTTTTCGGAAAGGCTCATAAGCTGTGCCATACCTACGCCTGTGGGACCCTTAAGGCAGGCAACGGTCATATCGGCGGCTGTATAAGCTGACTGAGTCGGCTGTTCGTCAGACTGCGCTTTTTTATTTGTGCATGCGGTAATGCTCAGAAGCATGGCGGCACATAAAATAAGTGAAAGAAATTTTACTGATTTTTTCATAACAGTTCTCCTTACATTATTTTAAATGTATTTTTCTCTCTTTTAATAAGCTTATTCTTTTCGAGGTTCTCAATGCTGCGGTAAAGGCTGCTGCGTCCGATTCTCAGCCGGCGCGCAAGCTCAGCCATGCCGAAGCCGGGATTAACGCAGTTGTTTTCGTCTGCCTGCGAAACAAGAAATTCGTACAGCTTTTCTTCAGTATTTCCTGCCGAAAAAGTGTCAATTTTTCTGTTGAGAAAACGGATTCGGTCGGAAAGAAATGCTATATAGTTGAAAGCGACTTTCGGGAACTGTTCGAAAATGCTTTTCAGCTTTTCCTCGGTGATGTAAATTACCTCGCAGGGCATAACGGCGGTAATACTGCTGAAATCCCCGCTCCATTCGCCGAAGACAGAAGCCATGCCGAAAATATCGCCCGCGCCGACGGTACGCATTGTGACAGCCGCACCGAGGTCATTTTTTCGTATGATTTTTGCCGTTCCGCTGACGATTATGCCGATGCAAGAGCATTTATACATCTCTTCGCCGTGGTCAATTCTGACGGAACCGTCAAGCTGATTGCAGAGGGTCTCACGCTCCGCGTCTGTCAGTCCTTCAAAAAGAATGCAGTTCATAAATCGCTCCTAAGGTGTTCCATATGGTACATTTTTATATATTATATTGCCTTTGGCTTTATTTTTCAAGTGTTATCAGGCAAATTTGTGTTTCATTCTGCGGAACAGAAAACATTGACAAATACCAATCTGTACGTTTCTTACGGCTCGCGCACAGCAACATAATTCAGATAATTGCCAACCCGGCGAGGAAGCGGAGGCACTCCGCAGAAAGCACCCCGAAGGTTTCTGCCTTCGGGGTGCTGAAATGTCCGGTCTTATTTATTATTTTCAATGTATTCCATAAGGTTGCCTACGGTTTTGATTGAGGCGTAAACCTTATCGGGAATTTCAACGCCGAATTCCTTTTCAATTTCAACGGAAATCATAACAAGGTCAAGTGAGCTTAAACCAAGATCGCCGAGAAGCTTTGAATCGGGAGTGATTTCATCAGGGTCAACCGCAACACAGTTGCAGATAATTTCTTTCATTTTTTCAAGCATAACTTTCTTCCTTTCCGTCCGTTAAATACGGTCTATGATTTCGCCTAATGTCATATTCGGGTTTTCGACGCCGAGCTTAAGTGCTTTTTCGGTGCCTGCCTGAAGCGCCCTGATATCCTCAACGCTTACAAACTGAGTTCTGTGCATACAGTCGATTCTGAGGCATCCGTTGTGGATATCCTTCATTGCAAAGGTGTAAAGAACCATAACATATCTGCCGATTGAATAGCCTTCAAATTCGTATTCCCAGCCGTTCATCGTGTTTGCTTCAAGCGGGAACCATGAGAACATCATTGTTGACGCTCCTGCGGCGGCGGGATAGTTGTACATTTTCTGCTGAAGATTTCTGTACTCAAGATACGGATAATCCATATGTCTGAACGCCCAGAACTGAATCTTCTTCATCTCGGTGAGAGCATCCATGAAGGTTGTTTCCTCGGGAAGAACAATTCTCCACGGCAGTGGAGCGGCAAGCGTACCGCCGGCGCGTTTTTCGGTGAGATTATGTCTTCTCGGACAGAGAACAATGAAATATGTATCGTTGTGTCTGTAATTTATCTTTGAAATATGAAGACGCATTGCAAGCTGAACAAGACATTCGCCGCTTATACCGTTTTCGTCCATGAAATTAAAGATTTTCTGACTGTCCTCATACGGAATGAGGTGTCCTGTCAGCTCAGCCTTATCGTGTATGGGATCGAAAAGTGACGGTGCCTTTATATTGGGATTCTTTTTCTTTTTGCGCTCCGCCTCAAGGAATTTCGGTCCTTCAGCGCCGAGATAAAGGGGTTCGCCGTCCTTTTCAAAGAACTCTCTGTACGCCTGTTCCTCTTTTTTGAAATTCTCGGGGTCAGCGGCAAAAGCAAGCTCTTTTTTGATTATCTCCTCATAGCTTCCGAGTGGCTTCGGCATGGGGGCGCCGTTTTTAAGATGGTCATAAACCGCAAGCAGATCTGAAAAGAAAAAGAATACGGCGGCATTGTCCATAACAAGATGATGAACGCAGAGATAAATACCGCAGCGGTTGTCCTCTGTCTTAAAAAGCTTAATGCGGTAGATTTCGCCCTTAAGCATTTTTACGGGCTTCTGCGCGTCTGCTGTCAGAGTGTCAATACGCTCCTGCTTTGATTTGAAAGTAAGAACGGGAATATCTGTTTCTGTATATTCATCAAGAAAATACTGCCTGATTTTGCCTTTTTCCTTGAAAAAGCGAAGACGAAGGCAGTCGTTTCTTTCAATTTCAATGTTGAACGCTTTTTTCATTAAATCAAAATCTATTTCCTGCGAAAGAATGATTGATTCGGGAATCTGCGTTACCTGCTTATGGAAAAAGCTGTATTTCAGCATGAACTGAATCATTTCCTGCGGGGGAATGAGGGGGTAGGTATTCTGCGGAATATTGCTCATAAATAACACTCCAATCAGATTTTAGTTACTTTTCTTTTTATTTTTCCGGCACCCGTTTTTTCAAAAGGCGTTTCCCTTATTTTTATCTTTGAAATAATGTGTGAAGCCTTGGCGGTTTCGTTCATTTCATCAACAATACTTTCAAGAGTAGCTTCAATATCGGAAATATTATCCACCTTTGCATATTCAAAGTCAGGATAAATTTCAGCTACGATTTTATCATTTTCGGCATAAACAAGAATTTCACGTACAAGGTCTATGCCTCCGAATTTTTTCTCAATAGCCTCGGGTGAAACATTTTCGCCGCCCGAAAGAATGATAAGATTCTTAACTCTTCCTGTAACAAAAAGCTGATTATCCTCGGAAACATAGCCTATATCGCCTGTTTTAAGCCAACCGTCCTCGGTAAACATGGCGGCGGTTTCTTCTGGCATATTGTAATATCCGAGCATCCTTGTGGGTGTGTTTACCTGAATTTCACCGTTCCGAATGCGAACCTCGCAGACATCGGTAACACGTCCGACGGATTCAAAGGACACTTTATCATCGGGAACGGAAATTCTGCAGCCTGCCTCGGTCATACCGTAGCCCTGGCGGATTGTTATGCCGTATTTTGCATACTCGGTGACCAGTTCGGGATTGAGATAAGCACCGCCGGAGATAATCCATTCGATGTTTTTGCCATAAACCTGTTCCGCCGCCTCACGCGGTGTCATTGACGGGTTGCGTACTTCCGTCATCCTTACGCGCTGAAGCAGTGACTGTGCAATCATCGGGACAACACGCATGACCTTCGGCTGGAAGGTTTTAAGATTAAAGATTAAATCCTTCATTGAACCGTTAAGAGCGACCTGAACGCCGTCCTTGAGATTTTTGATGTAGTCACCCGAGAAGCAGTATACATGATACATCGGAAGCACGGAAAGAGAAACGTCGTTTTCTGTAAAAATATCCGTGCAGTAATCGTGGTACATGATATTTCCGATAAGAGCGTTTGTGGAAAGCATTACACCCTTTTTAACGCCTGTCGTTCCCGATGTAAAAATGATAACGGCACATTCGTCCTTATCAACTTCGATTTCGGAAAGTTGAGCATATTCGGAGGTGTCGGAATATTTATCGCATATATCGCAGAGGCTTTCACGGCTGTCAATGTTAATCAGATATTTAAGACTCGGACAGCTCTTTTTAAGCTCCTCCGCTCTTTCGGTGAACTCGTTTTCGTAAAAAAGCATTTCGATGTCGGCGCGCGTGAAAAGCTCTGAAGCTTCCTTAGCCGAGATTTCGGGAGAAAAGGGAATGCCGACATTTCCGCTGAGAAGCACGCCGGAAAAATAAATCAGATATTCATATGATGTCCTGCCGATGATGGCAACGTTTGTCTTATGTGATACGGTACTTCTTATGAAGCGGCAGACTGCATTGCTGTCGCTGCGTACCTGAATAAAGCTCTTTTCCTGAACCTCACCGTTTTCGACATATTTGATAAATGGCGAACTGCCCCATTTTTCTGCGCCTGCGTCAAGCAGCTCTTTTAAAGACGGTGCATAAAATTTATCCATAGGGTCTTACCTCATTGCACAATTTTTCACATATATTAGTATATCTATAAATTGCAAAAAGTCAATACCATAATAATACCTAAATGTCCATAAAAGAGAAAAAACTCTGACAAATCAGAGTTTTTGTCTATTATTTCTTATCCTGAACCTGTTTTGACACTACCTTCTTATTGAAGATAAGCGCGGCCGCCGTAAGCAGGGCGGAAATAGCGCAGAGAACCTGCTGACCGTTGACGCTCATACCGAGGAAGGTATTGCCCGACGACTGAATGCCGCTGAGAATCGAACTGCCGATAAACGAGGCAAGGAAGCCGGAAATTCCGCGCACGCTGTTGTTGACCGCCATGGCTGAGAGTATGTATTCGTCGTCCACAAAGCTGTACATCATATTGAAGGTGTTCTGATTGGTGCCTGCGTAGCTCATCTGTGAAAGCACGGTGAACGGAATAATCAGCCAGCGCAGCGGAGCCGATGTGAATATGCCGATAATGAACGCGGTCAGCGTCATAATGTTGCCGAGGAAATAGCCGTCGGCGTAGGTTTTTCGGTCGGAATACTTTCCGAGCGGGCGGGAGATAACAAAGCGCCCGAGACAGGCGATTACATTGAAAATCTGAATCTGACTTACGGAAAATCTCAGGTCGATGGTCTTATAGGTACCCATGAAACCGACTGTCATATACCTCGCGAATTCGGTTATCGAGGTCAGAATCATGGCGTTTCTGACTTCCTTTTTTCTGAATGTCCGGTTTATTATTTCCCTTGCGCTCTGCTTAACGGTGCTTTCGCTCAGTGGGATTTCCTTCATAAAGGAAAGGCTTGTAAAATTGAAGCCGCAGACAATAACCATTGTCACCGCAAGAAAGATAAACGCGCCGTGCAGATTGCCGTCTGCCTCATATTTATCTGTGATGAAGCCTGCCGCAAGAGTAAAGAACACGCCCGCGATAAGCGATATCATTTCCTTCGTTGCCGAGAATGAACCTCTTTTGTTCGGGTGAACAAAAGAGTTGCCCCATTTGTAGCATATTGATGTGTTGAGATACAGCGTAAGATAGGCAAGCAGAATCAGCGCCGTGACGGTTACCGCCTTGCCCGAAACGCTTATCGGCAGAAACGGAACGGTATAAAGTGCGGCAAAGAAAAGCTGACTGAGTGTGTCAAGCGCAATTATCGGCTTCTTGACATTCTTTATTCTTCCCGCAAGGGGAATTGAAAGAAGCTGAAACAGGAAGGTGAATGAAATAAGCGAGGACAGCAGGCCGGTAAGCGCGTCGCTTAAGCCGATATCCTTAAGCAGCTTTGCAAGGAAGGCATCAGCGGAAAGAATTGATATGAAGTACTCGAACATGCACTGAACAGTGTATGCCGAGCGCGATTTTTTATAGTCCTTTGTTTCAAAAATACTGTCCATTATTTTTCCTTAATCATTACGCAGCTGTTTGCCTTCATGACAAACTCAAGGCTGCCGGTTGTTCTGACAAGCTCGCCGTTATGTTCTTCGTCAAGCAGATAGATTTCGAATTCTCCGCCCCTGCCGAAATCGACAGCAAGCTCCTTTTCGCCTGCGTTATCATCGTCGGTGTAATAGGTGATAACGGAAAGCAGCTTGCCGTTTTCGTCACAGCCGCAGATTGAATAGATATCCTGAAGCGTGTTTTCAGCGCGGATTTCATTCTTCATGCCGTAGAACATTCCGTACCAGTAAAGAGGATAGTAGCCCTTGAGCTTTTCGTATGTATACAGGTCGAATGCGCCGTTGAATACCGACGGGCGGGTGTCGTAATACATCAGCATATCAATGGTAGATTTCTGCGCCTCACTTATGCACGC
>JAZUDP010000156.1:0-30417 GCA_045639705.1 Acutalibacteraceae bacterium | reverse complement strand
TTTTTATCGGCTCGATCGGCCGCTGGAATTCCCAGATGAACGTAGGCGGCAAGGTCGATGAAGCGGAATTTGCAATTGTTTCCCAGAACCTCCGTGATGCGATCAAGGTCGGTTCCCCTACCTTTGTCTGCGGCTGCAACTATGACAATTCCGTTTCCCTTTATAAAAACTATACCGCCGCAATTGAAATTTTCGGCAGAATGCTCGACAAGGCAAAGGGCACTTCCACCCGCGTCGCCGTCTACAACTGCGAATGGAACAACTTCATCAACAATATGGACGCATGGTCCATCGTGCTCGGCGAGCTGCCGGAGCTGATGATCAAGTTCGACGCTTCCCACAGCTATCACGCCGGCAGAAATTATATGCGTGAGATCTCCGACTGGGGCGACCGCTTCGCGCACGTCCACATCAAGGGCGCGGTCCTGACCGGCGGCAGAGGCGTTGACGATCCGCCCGCAGGCATGGACGACCTCAAATGGGGTTCAATCTTTGCAGCACTTTACGCAAGAGGCTATGACGGATGCCTTTCAATCGAACCGCATTCAGCCGCATGGCGCTTTGACACCGAGCGCGGCAAGGCAGGCGTAAAGTATACTGTAGATTATATCAGCAAGTTTATTCTTTAATAACAATCTTAACAGAAAAGAAGAAGGAGAGGCAAAATTGCCCCTCCTTTTTTCAGACTTAAGTTCCTATAAATACAAGCGCTTAAAATAATCCAAGTATTATTTATCCTGAATAAATATAAATTTGATATCTCCGGGATTCTGATAATAAAAATAATCATCGAGAAAATCCAATCCGCCTGAATCAGTAAAATTAACAGTATCAGAAATTTCTATAGTATCCGCTTTTTTCTCCATTTCTGCTTCAATATGTGTAAAACGTTCTTTCATTACTTCATTTCCTTCTTTATATGCAGAACATACGTCAAACATATATAAACACAAAAAGCAAGTACAGCCTATTGCTATAATTCTTTTTAACGGAACATTAATCAACTCGGAAACAATCGAATATATTTTTACAATAATAACGGATAAAAATGCATAAACAATCATAAAACAACGCGGACCGATAGGTGTTACAGTGGAAAGGATTGCGCATATAAACCATATTGAAATATAAAGCAGATATACATCAACCGTTACTTTTTCCTCTGGTATATAAAATTTTAACACTAAACCAATCGAAATCAAAAACAAAAACGTCATTACAGTTGTAAAATATTTATTGCAGAAAAGTGAAAGTACAGTACCTTCCCAATTTCCAAAATAAAGACAAAATGAACAAATGCAGGACGTGCACAGTATTGCTGTTATTATTATTGAAACAATTACTTTTATCTTATTTCTTTCTGTGTACTTTATCAGACATAAGAATAAAACAAGTGAAATAAATCCTGTTAAAAACAAATGATCAAATATTACATAAGAAATATTATCAGTTATATTATTAACTATCCATGAAACACCTTGTGAAAGCGCAGAACCTCTGTAGCCGGAATCCGAATTATATACAAAACTATGCAGGAACATTAAAATCAAGCCCAAAATTGCTGAAAAGGTTATACAGAGACTAAATTTCAGGTTTTGCTTTTTTACAATACAATAAATAAGAAAGCTAAAGCAACAGCAAGCTATGTATACTGTAATATGTTCGATAAAAAAGCAATTTAAAAATACGATAAAGGGAACTATAAACTTTACAATTTCTTTTCCTGACAAGAATTGTTTTACCAAATAAAAATTAATAAAGAGTAATAGAAGCGGTAAAAGATAATTCATAAAATCCGCAGAAAATCCGTAATACTGATTAAAATGATAGACATTCGGTACAAGCATGCAGATTGGAATCAAAAACAACGCTGTTTTTCTATCTCTATCCATATATTTAATAATATAGTAAAACAAAAGTACCATACAGACAGCATTAAAAATTGCTCTGAAAAACCAAAACTGAGTTGTACTGAGCCAGGAGAAAAAAACTCCAAGTGTATTTCCGAGATACCGACCATTCACTCCGCAAACTGTAGCTATTTGGGCAAAAGACCATGCTTTATGTTCTAACTTTCCCGCAAAAACAAGATCATCAACGATAGGATAGAAATTAAAGCTCAAAAAACATATAATCGAAGTAATCAGTAAACACCAAAGTACGCTTATTAACCTTGAACTTTTTTGATTAATCATTTTGTTCTTCATTTTTAAGCATTCCTCATTAATAATGTTTTTCTATTTATTATATCATTTTCTGTTTAACTGTCAATATAACAAATATTCAATACAATTAAATTTCAATATTCGAAAGAAGTACTATTAAATTCTTATATTTATTTTTAACTTACATTGTAATCAGAGACCTAATTTTTGTCTGAGGCTACGACTTACATTAAACACATCGAATTTATTATCACGCATCTCTCATTCCTCCCCGTAGAACTGAGGATTATCACGCATAAATACACAAGCAGAAGGAGAGGCAATTGCCTCTCCTTTAAACTTTTCTGAAATTACAGAACGTCCTTATTTGCAACAACAAATGTGTATCTTTCCGTGATTGACGGGCCGCCGTGACCGAAGGTGCTTCCGCCGTGGTCAGCCGTGATGATAATGAGCCAGTCCTCTGTATCATATGTGGGACGAGCCTTGATAGCATTGATAACATCAACGCCTGTCTGCTCTGCTTCGTAGAATGCTGCGGGATATTCCTCGTTATAGGGTGAGAAGCCCGCGTCGTGACCTACATGGTCGGGGTACTCAAAGATCGAGAAGATGAAGTCTGAGCAGTCAGCCTTATTGATATCTGCAAGAACATTTGCCCTTGTGCCGTCATCGCCGCTTGCGCAGAGATAGGTTGCATTGATGTTGTTGGCTTCAATGTAATTTTTCTCGGAAACATAGGTTGCATTGTCGCCTGAGAAATGACCGCCCCATGATACATAGAATGCGGAGCTGTCAATAGTCTTGTCCTCAACAAGAGTAACAAGAAGAGTCGGATAATCGTCTGATTTTACGATACTGTTGTCAGTTACAAGATTCTCGTCAGCCCATACGCCCGTAAGCATTGAACACCAGCCGGGAGCTGTTGAGGTTGCCTGAGAATTCCAGTCGGGGAAGTTTCTTCCGCCGCAGTAGCTTAAGAATGCATTGCCGCCGTCGTCAAGGAGAGTCTGAATTGCGCTGGGATGCTCGTCGTCAATGATTGAAAGCATGTCTGCGCGGCAGCCGTCGTAACCGATAACAATAGCCTTTTTCTCTGTCTTTCCTTCGGGAAGGTCGGACTCGAAATGCTCTGAAAGATATCTGTACATTTCCGTCTGCGGAACAGCTTCCTTAAGTGTGTTTGAATAGCACTCAATGTTCTTTACAGTATGCTTGTAGCGGAGGATTGAATCATATCCGTTGCCGCCGAAGATTGCGCCGAAGAGGTATCCGATGGATACAACGATAACGCCGATGCTTCTGAAAAATGATAAAATTTTCATGCTTTTTCTCCTTTGATTAAATTATTCTATTATTGTCGGCGCGCCGAGAATACCCATGCGCCTTAATACATATTCATAGCTCCAGTCGCGGCCGCGGCTTCTCCATGCTCCCGGTCCGTGCCAGCTTTCGGTCTCATTAACAAGATGAATCGGGCCGAAGGTGTTGTAGCGGTGGATGTAGAGTGTCATTTCGATTTCGTGCTCGCCGTCCGCAAGACCGTCAACTGTGAGAATGTACGGCGGATAGATGATATCGCCCTTTTCCTCGCCGTCAACCTTTACGGAAATCATTGCGCCTCTGTACCATGTAGCGCGGATTTTCAGCTTGCCGTCTGTTGCCTTTGCCTTGAATTTATATGTGATATTGCCGCCGTAGAACGGGAAGCCCTGAGGAACAAGGTCGCCGAAGCCTACCTTTTCGGGAAGTGCAGTAACCGTCGCGTTATTGCCGGCAAGCTTAACACCGAAGTCGCCGAGAATGAACATATTCTCAATGTCAACCTTTTCGCCGTAAGCGTAGGTGATTTCAAGCACGTTTGTACCCTTTACGATATCGGGAAGCTTTACGGTGAAGATTGAGATATCAACATAGTTGCCGGCGTTCTTTATTTCAACATCCCTGCCGTTGAAGATAATGCTTTCAGCCTTGTCGATTTCCTCAAATGCGAACAGTGCGCCCGCATAATCAATCTCGCTGTCGAATGTAAACTTAAGCGTCAGCCTGTCAACTGTGGGAACCTCGCCCGTTACCCACGGCTGAACGATTGAACCGCCGCGCTTTACGATGCCGAGTCTTTCACGGCAGATATTGTCAAGACGGAGAATTTCCTCTTTGGGTGAAAACTCGCTCTCGCCCGAAAGTCTGAATTCAGCCATGTCAAGCATAAGAACGTTCCTGTCGGAAAGCTCATAGTCAACTATGCTGTCAACGCTCTTTCCTTCGGGGATTTCGGCAAATACATCGTCATACTTGCCTTCTGTCTTTCCCTCAGTAAGCCTGATAAGAAGTGAATCATAGGCAAACATTCTCTGCTCAATGATTGTCTTGCCGTTTCTGTAGGAAGCGGGCATGATTTCCGTTGTGCCGTCAAAGGTGTTGTAAAGCTCGGGAACATATTCGCCCTCGACAATTATTCTCTTTACGCTGCCGCCGTTGACATCCTTGTTTCCGGGTTCCCTGTCATGGCATACAAACAGCCACCTGCAGTCATTGTCCTGACGGAGCTGATAAATGAGGTCGTCGGAAAGCGTGCCGTTTGCGTATCTGAGTGTAACGGTGCGGTTCTTTTCAAGTGCGCTGAGAATTGCCGCGCGTGAGAAATCGATATTCACGCTGCCGTCATAGAGTTCCCTGCCCCTGTCAGACGGGGCTGCGTCGCAGAGATAAGGCGCATCGCCCATGAAGATGAGGTTGCCGCCGTCAGCCTTGAACTGACTGAGTCGCTCGATTGTTGTTGAACGGAGAGTTTCGCAGCCCGGAACAACAACAGCGTCATATTCCATTTTGCCGACCCTGAGAGGTGCCGAACCCTTTTCACAAAGCTCGGGAAGAAGAGACTCGGAAATGAAGTTGAAGTCTATGCTGCCCTCAAGAAGCCATTTTGTAAGGTTTTCAAATCTTTCGTCAAGGCTGTTGCGCAGAAGAGCCGATTTATCGTTGGGGCCCCAGTGAAGCCAGAAGCTTTCAATCGGGTGGATAACCGCAACCTTAACAACGGGCTTGCCTCGTGTAAGGGCGGTATTGACTCTTGCGAAGTGGTCTTCAACAACATTGTATTTCTTATACCACGGTGACTGATAATGAATTGAAGCGGGATAATCGCGCTTTGCCTCGCCGCCCATTGCGTACCATGAAAGATGCGGAACTCTTACAGTTACGCCGAGAGCCGCCTGCCAGTCGCCCTGATACTTATATGTACGGAAATCACAGTCCCAGCCCGTAACGCCGTAAAGCTCGGAAAGCATTCCCTCGTAGCCGAACTGATGAACAGCCGACTGTGCCTGCTTTGCTGTTGTAAGCTCTGTTCTGTTGCAGAGCATATCGATGCCGGGAAGGTCAAATCCGCGGTAGGAACGCATAGCCTCGCCGAGTGCGGCGCACTGGCTGTTGAGCGTGGGCTCTTCCATCATGTGACCCGTAAGTGCGATGTGGTTTTCACGGCACCATCCGCCTACATTGTCAGCAAACGCCGTTGCAAAAAGCTCGGCAATAAAGTCATGATAGCGGTAACGGTTTACCGACGGCTTTGATTCGGGTAAATCCCAGAACAGCTCGGGCAGAGTTTCGTAGATATCCGCGCCGTAGGCTTTTTCGTAAAGCTCGGGAACCTTGTCTGTCCACGGAAGATTTATATCCATTTCGTCAAACGAGTTGTTGAGAACTCTCTTGCGCGAGAACTGCGGCTCATCTGTGAAAATAGCCGGAACAGTCTTATCAAATTCCGCGCCCGATGACTCCTTGTAGCGGTCATGTGTAACCTCGATAAAGCGGTCAATTGCTTCCTTGCTCAATGTATCGGCGTAAGCCTGACCGTTGTACCAGTTGTCGTTGCCGCTGACCTTGAGGAACGCGTACCACTTTGTACCCTCGGTGCTGTCGTTTTCGCCTATGCGCTTATAGTCCATAAGATATCCGTCGGCGTCGAGGACGATATCGTAGCAGGCAAGCAGTGTTCCTCTGATTTTTCCGTCTTTGTCGGTTCTGAACGGAGTGAAAAGCAGGCTGCGTGCCCTGTATTTCTGCTCGCAGGTAACAAGTCCGCCCGCCGCACCTGACGGCCATCTGTCCTCGTCATAAAGCCATGCAAGCATTTCTTCTTTTTTTGCCTTGTTTATGCAGTCATTGATAAGCTGCATATATTCGTCGCTGAGATACTGATTTTTAAGTCCTGTTCTGACATGCATGTGGAAGCCGCCGAGACCCATTTCCTTAAAAACATCTATCTGGCGTACAAGCTCCTCTTTTGTAAGATAGCTGTCCCATGCCCAGAACGGAGTTCCGCGGAACTCGCTTGTCGGATTTTTAAACAGCTCCTTTGAAAGTGAAGCTTCGCTGTTCTTTTTGTATAGCATAAAAATTCCTCCCCGGAAATTTATTTCATAAGTTCTTCTGCCAGAGCGCCTACGCTTTCGCAGGTATGCTCCGCTTCCGCAATAACAGCAGGCTTGCCCGAAGCCATAGCCCAGCCGTGATGCTGCTTTATCATATCAAGGTCGTTATAATCGTCGCCGACAACCGCGCCTTCCTCGGGCTTTAATCCGTAATGCTCAAGAATAAATTTTACGCTTTCCGCCTTGCTTGAGCCGAGCTTTGCAATGTTGACATGAGGTCCGTTGACAAAAGCGTCAATTTTGTGACCGAATTTTTCGTTGGCAACCTTTGCGGCTTCAAGCGCCTTTTCGTAGTCGAGAAACTCCGCATAATACTGATGATAAAACTCCGCATCTGTCGCTTTGTCGTAGTTCTTGATTTCCTTGTATCCGCTGAAAAGCTTTTCAAGCTCGACAAAAACGCTGCGCGGAATAAAGCTTTCATAAAGAACGTTTCCGTCCATGTCGGAAATATAGGCACCGTTGTAAATAATCAGATAATCAAGAATATCATCAATTCCGTCTTCCCGTACATCGTTGAAAAAATTCATGCCGCGGCCTGTGACAATTCCGAAATAATTGCCTTTTTCACGCCATTTGCGAATCATTTCCTTATTGTAATCCGAAATTCCGCCGTGTCGGAAAGTGCCGTCATAGTCGGACGCAATCAGCTTTTTAACCATAAAATATCCCCTAAATCATGCTATATATAATCATATTTGATAAAAATTGTTTTGTCAATAGCAAATCGGGACTTGACGGGAAAGAAATGTAAAAGTATAATAGAATTATTATTGTATGGAGGGATTACATTGGCAGAAAAAAATAAAACAACCCAAAAAGAGAATCTGATGCAGACGGTTAAATTTGCTCTGTTCTCAGCTTCAGCAGGAATTATTCAGGCAGGCTCATATGCTTTGCTTGTCTGGGGACTTAAGAAAATTACAGGCAATGAGCCTTCGCATATTGTATGTTACCTTCCGTCGCTGATTCTTTCTGTTCTCTGGAACTTTACATTCAACCGTAAATTCACTTTCAAATCCGCAAATAATGTTCCTGTTGCAATGCTTAAGGTTGCGGCTTACTATGCTGTATTCACTCCGCTTTCGGCATATCTCGGCGGTCTTGCAGAAGCAAGAGGCGTAATAAAGCCGATTATTGAAGCGGTAACTATGCTCTGCAATTTTGTAACAGAATTTATTTATGACAAATTCGTTGTTTTCCGCGGCTCGGAAAACACAAACGATATCGCAAAGAAGGAACAGAATAAAAAGGGTGAATAATATGGAAAAGGTATGTCAGTTTTTAAAGGACGCAGGTACATACTACCTCGCAACGGTTGAGGGTGACCAGCCCAGAGTAAGACCCTTCGGAACAGCTCATATTTTTGAAGGAAAGCTGTATATTCAGACGGGAAAGATAAAGCCCACCTCAAAGCAGCTTGCTGCCAATCCGAAGGCTGAAATCTGCGCTTTCAAAGACGGCACATGGCTTCGCCTTGCGGGCACGCTTGTTGAGGATGACCGCGTCGAAGCAAGGAAGTCCATGCTTGACGCTTATCCGCAGCTGAGAGCAATGTATGACGAGAATGACGGCAACACGCAGGTGCTTTATTTTAAGGATGCATCCGCAACGTTCAGCTCGTTCACCGCTCCGCCGGAAACAGTAAAATTCTGATAAAACAAAATCCGCTGTGCATTCAGACTGAGCGCACAGCGGAAACTTTTTTATATTAAGTTATTTTCGTTAATTACCTTCAGTACAGCCTCTGCCATTTTGACAAAGCCGAAATCGTTGGGGTGACATCCGTCAACTGACGCGCAGTCCGCAAACTCCGTTCCGAACATCTTCTCTCCGTCGATGAAATAAACATTTTCACCGTTTGCCTTCGCCTTTTCGTAGGTGTCAATTACAATTGCCCTTGTTCTTGCGCCGGGGTTTTCAAATTTTTTTGACCACGGTCCGCTCATCATGATAACGGGGATATCGGGATACTTTTCCCTTACCTTTTTATAAAGTCTCGGGTGCCTTATTGCAAAATTCCCGGGGTCACCCATATCGTTGTGGTCATAGTCCATAACGAAGCAGGACATATCCTGCGCCGCAATATAGTCGGCCATAATCTCCTCGCCGTGAGCGCTGCCCGAAAATCCGAGGCAGAGGAAATCCGTCATGGTCTTTCTCGATACGATTGCGGGGAAATTATTGCCCGGACGTGAAGCGCAGCCCCCCTGCGTGATTGACGAACCGTAATAAACAAGCCTTTCACCCTTTATGTACGGGTCAAACGGTGCAACCGAAGCATTGCTGTCGAGACCGATATTCAGCTCGCTGACACCGCCGTAAAGCGGAAAATGTATCATAAGCTTTCTCTTTTCCGCGTTCGGGAATTCGATTATGTTCTCCATATCGTCGCGTTTTTCGGCAGACGGCGTAAAGGTTTTGAAATACCTGAACTCGCCGTCCTCAAAAATATAGAGGTCAAAGCCCTTTGAGCCGGTAAAAGCCATATGGCACATATGGTCGGATTTGCCCACCGAATGAACCGCAACATACGGCGAATCCGTTTCAAAAAGAATGCGTCCGCCCGAGGTGTGATAATGAAGATATTCAACGCCCTTGCTTACCTGCTTTGCTGTTTCGGTCGGCATGCGCTTGTAGCAGCCGTCATCATAGAAAACGCCTTTGACGGTAAACGGTTCGGATTTTGAATCAATCCACACGATGCCGTCCTTTTTTATCTCGCTGACAACAGCAAAATTCTTATCGATTTCACTTATTTTAGCCATATCCGTACTCCTCAGAATCTGAATTCGGGCATCTCGCCGTAAAGATGCGGAACGATATTGTGGAAGGACTGATAAATATCGGCGTAAGGTGCCGTACCCTCTTTGAAAAATACAATTTTCGTTATGCCCGTATTGTTGAACGACGGGTCAAATTTCTGCACTCTGTCAAGACCGAGCATAACCAGATACATATCCGTTAAAAACGCCGCGTGTCCGACAACCATAACCTTTTCACCGTTGTGAAAGCGCTCGCGCAGATACTTAACGGCCTCCTGCGCTCTTGCGAAGGTCATTTCGTCGGTATCGTCTTTACCCTGATGTGTTGTTCCGTCCTCCGGCTTCGTGCCGACGGCGGGAATCATAACCGGAAGCTCCTTCTGAATTTCCTCAATGCTTCTGTTCACGCACTCGGTGTTGCGCTCGGTGAAAATCTTATGCACCTCAACCTGCTTTGCGCCGTTTTCGGGCTGATGAGCAGCCACCTGATACGCCGTCTGCATCGCTCTGCGCAGTCCGCTTGAAAGCAGATGGTCAAGCGGATATTCGGCGAAATATTCGCCTAAAAGCTCCGCCTGTCTTTCGCCCTTGGACGAAAGAGGAGAGTCTGTTTTCAATTCGTATGAAAGCTCGCCGTCCTGTCCGCTGTTGGACATCGACTCGCCGTGTCTTACAAGAAATAATTCAAGCTCAAGTTCCGCTGCCATATTAATCCTCCGCTCTGAGTTCATCTGTAAAGTATGCGTTTGTGTATGCCTTGTAACCTAAATCGTCGGTTACAACAATTCTGAACCACTTTGTGTTCCGGTCAACTCTGAATTCCGCCTCGTTTACGCACTTGCCGATGGGTTCAATCGCACACTGATTGTTTCTGCGGTCTGCCATGAACGAAATCATTCTCGCGTCCGAGGTCTTTATTCTTACAACATCGTCTTCATATTCAAGTGAAAGAATTTCGGGCGCGTCACGCTTGTAGTCGCCGTATGCGGCATAGAAATCTCCGTTTTTAAGCGCCTTTGAAATATCGCTGTATGTAAGCGCGGGAGAAGCAAGCATGATATATCCGCCGTAGGAACCGCACTTGGGATGGTCATCGGGAATGCGGTTGTGATTGTCGTCGGCGCCGATGCAGAAAATGCGCTTGCCGCCGTTGAGCATATCGTCGTAGCAGTGACCGTTGTCGTCGTCCCAGCCGGCAACGATTGAAGCGTAGTTCATGATTTCCATCGCATCCATGCCCTCAAAGCTCATGTATTCCGGATAGCTTTCAAGACTCCATACGGGATGGTTGTAGGTTACAAAAAATCCGTTGTCCTTTGCCGTTTTTATCATTTCGTTTACGCATTCGGGCGTGTACGGACGCTCAAAATCCGGCTTTGACTCGTCAAAATGAATTTTGTCCCTATATTCAGCCGCATTGCCGTGGACATATTTTGAGCGGTGATAGCAGACCTGGAGGTCGTTATCCTGCTCCAATGCGACAAGGCAGAGATGGCAGGTTTTTTCAGTGTCGCTCGGGACATGCAATTCGTAGCCGTTGAGCATAAGAAACTCATCATCGGTCAGGTCGTTGTGCGGAATAAAAATGTCGTGGTCGGTGATTGACAGCACACTGTAGCCGCGTGCCTTGTAGTCCGCTTTAAGCTGTTCGGGTGTCTTGCTGCCATCGGAGATAACCGAATGGCAGTGAAGATTTGCCCTGTAATAATGCATGTTTTCGCCTTTTTCGGGAAGAAGAATTTTTTTCATAATATACCCCTCCTTGAGTATATGTATTGACAAATTGGAATTTGCCGCAGTACCAAATTACCAATTCTGCGGGATAAGTATTTAACCCCCGATTATCATAAGAATTATATCACCAACCCAAATACACTGCAACATAAATCTTTACTTTTTCCGCCCGGCATGGTATATTATAGAAAATCAGAGTAAAGGGTGGTTTTATGAAAAAGATTCTCGCGATTTTACTTTCAGTTATACTTGCCTTCTCGGCAGCTGTTCCCTGCTTTGCCGCAAACGACAAATGCGACTGCGGACAGCCTCCCATAATCTATGTTGCGGCTCTCGGCAGCGGCAGCGTTATCCGTGACGAAGGAACGGAAAACGAGCGTGTGCTTTTCCGTCCCGACACCGGCGATGTGCTTAAGGACTTCATTCCGCTTATTGCCGCTCTTCCCCTGCTTGTGATTACGCACAATTACGACAGCTTCGGCGATGTACTGATTTCCTGCGTAAACAAGGTTTTCGGTGACCTTGCGCTTGACGGAAACGGCAATTCAAAGTCAAATGTCACAAGCGAGAAATTCCATCCCGATTCAGCCGACCACGGTGACGGCAAGAGCTACTATTTCGGCTATGACTTCCGTCTTGACCCCGTTGAAAACGCACAGAAGCTTCATGCCTACATTGAAGAGGTCAAGGAGCTGACGCATCATGACACGGTCCGTTTCCGCGCTTCAAGCATGGGCGGCGTTGTTGCCATGTCCTACATCAGACTTTACGGTACGGCCGATATTGAAACAATTATCTTCCAGTGCTGTCCCATACTCGGCACAGCTGTTGCGGGCGAGCTTTACAACGGCAAGTTCGAAATAAACAAGGACGCTCTTATCCGCTACGGCTCACAGGCTCTGCCCGCACTCGGCAATGGTATCGGTGCGGATTTAGGCGCGGGACTTCTTTACACGCTTATTGAGGCTCTTGAATTCTGCGGCGTTTTCGATTTTCTGCTTTCAATCGCCGACAGACTTGTTGAAAACCTCATAGACAGAGTTTACGATGAATGCCTTATTCCGATTTTCGGCACACTTCCCGGAATCTGGAGCTTTGTTCCCGATGAATATTACGAAAGCGGCAAGGTCTTCATGGGTCTTGACAGCAATACGCAGGCAGGCCTTATAAAGAAGCTTGATTTCTATCACTATGAGGTTCAGGGCAAGGCTGAGGAGCTTCTCAGGGGCGCACAGGCTCAGGGTACAACAGTTTACATTCTCTGCGGTTACAACATGCAGAGAACTCCGCTTGTAACAGCCTACATGGAAACCTCGGACGCAACCGTTGACACAAAGTACGCTTCCTGCGGCGCAACCTGCGCAAAACTCGGCAGCACACTCGGCGACGGCTATAAGCAGCAGAAGCTTACGGACAGAAACTATCTCTCACCCGACGGCGTAATCGACGCTTCAACCTGCATTCTGCCCGAAAGCACATGGTTTGTAAAGGATATGCTTCACTGCAAGATTCACAGCGGTCACGATGAGCTTTACAGCTGGATGTTCGCAAGCGACAAACAGCTGACCGTTTTCGATAACGAAAAGTTCCCGCAGTTCCTGCAGAACGATACCGTAAACAACACGCTCACGCCCGTCACCGCTCCCCGCGGTACAATCAATGATGCGGTAAGCCGCGCAATTCATTCAACAAGCATTCTCAATGTTGTAAGAATGGTATTCGCTTTTGTTAACCCGATTATTGCAAAATAAAAATGTATTAAACGCATATCAGACGGCTGAAAGGATTCGATCCTTTCAGCCGCTTTTCTGCATATAAGGTATATTCAATCAGATTATCCTTCTGTAAATGTGCTTATTTATTAAAAGTATTTGCTATTATTGCGGCGCAGTGATATAATCAGAAAAAACGCAGGAGGGAATATTATGTTTACAAAAATTCTCAGCTTTTTTCTCGCAATTGTTTCTTTTGTAACTTTTTCGCCGCTTTCAGAATATGATTACTCCGCAAAGCTCGGTGATGAAAACTACAAGGGACTTAAGGAGTATTACTCGGATTATTTCGATATCGGTGCTGCCGTCGGCGGCTGGCAGTGTAAGAATGCAAAATATTCGGAAACCATTCTGAAAAACTACTCTTCGCTTACCGCCGAAAACGCTTTGAAGCAGCCCGCAATCAACCCGTCCGAGGGCGTATGGAATTTCGCGGATGCGGACGCAATAGCAGACTTCTGCCGTCAGAACGGTCTCAAGCTCCGCGGTCACTGTCTTGTATGGGGCGGCCTTGGCAGCTGGATGTCAAGGGACAGCGAGGGTAACCTTGTCAGTAAAGAAGTTTACTACGAAAGACTGCGCGAATATATGACGGTAATAATCAACCGCTACAAGGATATTGTGCGAGTATGGGATGTTGTAAACGAGCCCTTCGGCTACGACAGAGCAGACGGAGAATTCAAGGATAACGACCTCTATCAGATATGCGGCGAGGAATATATCACCAAAGCGTTTGAAATTGCCCATGAGATTGACCCCACAGCCGTACTCTGCCTTAACGAATGCAAGGTTGTCAACAACAACATGAAGCAGAAATATCTGCTCAAATATGTTGAAAAGTGGATAAACGAAGGCGTTCCCATCGGTGCTGTCGGCATTCAGGGACACTGGGATACATTTGAAATAAATGAAAACCCCGGAAGACTTCAGAAGATTATCGACAAGCTTTACGCGCTCGGTGTCGATATTCAGATAACCGAGGTTGACATGTCCGTTTACGCAAACAAAAAAGACAGCTTTACCGAGCTGCCGAAAAATGTCGAAGCCGCTCAGGCAAAAAAATTCCAGCGGATGTTTGAGGTTCTCAGAAAGAACGCCGACAAGATTTCAAGCGTAACCTTCTGGGGCATGGGCGACGGAAACACCTATTACAACACGGGCAATAACCGCCACAACTGGCCGCTTCTTTTTGACGAGAATCTTATGCCGAAGCAGGCATTCTACGCAGTATGCGATTTCTGATGAGGTAACAGCATGGAAGTAAAATCACCGTATAACAAAAGGCTTTTCGGCGTTCTGCTGCTGATTTTCGGCGTGTTCGGAATGCTGATTATCGCGCACAGGCTGTCATATTATGTTTACGAATATGACCCGCAGTATTCGCCCGTTGACTACGGCAAATACAACATCCTTTCCTATTTCACAGTTCACTCAAATCTTTTCGGATATATCTATCTCATTGCCTCGGCGCTTGCAATATTCGGCAGCAAAAAGGCGCAGAAATTTGCGTATTCTCCCTTTGTCGGCGCACTTGCGACAACATATATTTTTATCGCGGGTCTTGTTTACTGCTGCGGCATTCCGCTCGGCTTTACGCCGCCTGCAAAATGGGATACGGCGGTACACTCGTTTTCAAGCTTTATTCAGATTTACTATCACATGATTATGCCGCCGTTCATGCTTGCGATATGGTTCTTCCCCGCAACAGATGAAAAAATCCCGATGAAGAAGGCGTGGCTTGCGGGCATTTATCCCCTCGCCTACTCAATTTTCTCAATCATCCGGGGCGTGTGCTTCCCGATGCACTGCTACGCATACCCGTTCTACAATCCGCAGTTTCTGTGGGAGCTTGTTGCCGGTGATAAACCGATTAACTATTTCGGCGCATTCGGAATTATGGCAGCCCTGCTTGTCGTGGGAATAATGTTCTTCATCGGCGTTGCGGCACTGGTAATAAAAATTCATAATAAACGTGTTAAATAAGAACGCAAAGAATAAGGAGCAGGTCAGCCTGCTCCTTATTTATTATGTGCATAACTTATTTTATTGTTTTCTTAATGACGCGGTAAATTTCAAGTCCCTGCTTCTGCCCATACTTTGAAATGATTGTTCTGTATATCTGCTGCTTTGCATTTTTCTCTCCAATATTTTTCGCCACAATAGAAGCCGCATAACCTACAATGTCAGGGCTGAACCCTGCACCGCTGAAGGCTTTCATAACCTGATTATTAATTTCCGTTTTGTTGGCCGCGTCCTTCTGCGAACAGTCTTTAGATTCAGCAGTATCATTATTCGCAGACTGTCCTATAGCCGGTGCTCTCTTCAGCTTGACATTCGTCTTGTCTTTCCAGAATTTCAGCAGATTGTCAAAATCAGAATCTTTGCTGACAATAATAAATTCATGACTGCCGGACTTTTTCTCCACAAGCAGATATCCGAGATAAGAACCGATATGAAGGTCAGCCGATTGCTTTCCCGACGAAACTTCAATCATCTTAAAATCCGCTTCTCCGTGATTTGCAATGACGCTCATGTCAATCTTGCTGTTGTTTTTGGTGAAAAACAGAATGATTCTGTCCGCACTCTGAAGCTTGTCGCAGCCGACCAGTCCATTCATTCCGGTATTTTCATAATCAACAAGGTATGTTTTGCCCATGATATTTATCTCTCCCTGTCTTTTTCACATCAATACATTGACCTTATTCATCATTTGATTGAATGCAGGTCTGTATTCAGCGTTTTTGCCCGATTTGCCTTCATCGGAATACTTGCCTACGATATTGATGTCATGCATTTTGGCATATGCTTTTATTTCTTCTTACTGCGCATCAAGAGAGAAACCGTCTACTTGAATAATCGTAGAAACATGGGTATAAATATAAGCGTTGTCCATATCTGTCTCTCTCTAATCAAATTATTTATCAGAGGTAAGCACCTGATAATCACATTGTAAACGATGACAAAAAAATTTGCAATATCTAAATAAAAATTGCATTACAAATATTTCTTTGTCAAACAAAACATAAGTGCAAAAAATCCGATTGATTCATTACGAGTCAATCGGATTTTTATGTCTGATTACTTTGAGCTTAAGAAAGCTTTTACTGCATCAACGAACTTTTTGGCGTTTTCATATTGTTCCTTAGCTTCATCAAGCGATATATCTGCGAAAATATCATAATCGCTGTCCTGACGATACTGTGCAAGGCTCTTCAGTATTTCAGAATACTCAATATCAAAAATCCCTGTCTTGATATACTTTTGTCTGAAATTTGAAATAAGTCCTGAATGCTTTTTAGAATCGAAATTATCAAATATCTCAATAGCTTTAATTGCATGAAATACCGCGTAGTAGGAACGGTTAACCGCAGAAAAGGCATCGTCAGCCTCTATAAGAACAGGAACACTTTTCAAAAGAAGCTCCGAACGTTCAAGCTGGAGTTTAGATGTTTCTTTAATTCTGTCAGGCAATTTTTATCCCCTCCGACTCTATATTCTCATAAAACGGGTAACAGTCCTTATACATTTCAAACTTTGATATTTCTACCAGTGTGAGTGAAACCTCAATATCATTTTCAAGTGAAATCATACTTGCTTCCTTGTATAGCTTCTTCTTGATTTCCGCATATTCAGATTTATCACAATTCACAAGAAGCATTATGTCGATATCAGACTCATCGTCATAATCCCCTCTTGCATAAGAACCGAAAAGGACAACGCTAATCAATTTTTCGTTCAAAATTCTTTTTGCCTCAGCAGCAACCTTGCCTGTTATTTCATCAAGCTTATTCTTTGTACACATATCGACATCTCACCTCTTTGTTATATTATATACTGTTATTTCTCTCAAAGTCAATAGCACTGAATTTTATTTCGTTTTTGGCAACGTGCATTTTTTAAAAATTTTTTCTTAACAGCCATGAAAATTTACGGAATTCTTATCTTTCATATTGTTTTTGACAATATTTTAGAAAGAAGGGTGAAAAAATGGCTATTGACGCAGAAAAAGCTCCAGGCGAAATTATGGGACAGCAGGATGCACTTGCAACATTATTCATAAAATATGCTCCTGAGTTTTTCAAAGACCGCGAAGAGAAAAAAGCAGCAGAAGAGCAGAAAGAGTCTGCTAAATAAGTTTTATCCACCGAGTCAATTGCGACTCGGTGGAGTTTTTTTATATTAAATATTTCATATATGAATTTTCACCAATCTTTCAGTAGAAAAATGCTTCTAACCACAAGGTCTAATTATCAGCTACGGTTAAAATGTGATGCGAGATATTACTACTGAGTAATTAAGGTTAAACTCCTCTCCTTAGAACCCTTTTTATTGTTTTATCTTTCATAATAACACCAAAGCCCTAAACCTCGCTTGAGGTTTAGGGCTTTTCTACAGACTGTGAGCAGAGGCTGCAACCTCTGCTCTAATTTTTTTTATAATTTTTTTAAAAATATCAAACTATTTCAGTTCCTTCTGCATCTTATAGGTGAAAGCACGAAGAGACGCTTTAAAAAACAAACAAAAACAGGAGTAATTATTATGAAAAAAATCTTATCAATTCTGCTTGCAATCATTTGTGTTTTTACAATGGCGAACACAACATTTCCGGCATATGCAGAGGATGCAGAAAACCCGACAGAAACAACTCTCACTGAAGAAGAAACAGAGAATACGACAGAAGACCCTGAAAAACAGCCTGACGAACCGGTACAGCCTGACGAGCCGGAGCAGCCTGACGAGCCGGAGCAGCCTGACGAGCCGGAGCAGCCTGATGAGCCGGTGCAGCCTGATGAACCGGAGCAGCCTGATGAGCCGGTGCAGCCTGATGAACCGGAGCAGCCCGTCATAATAAAAAAAGAAACATTCAGCATAAATAACGGCTACAACAAACTTCTTGAACAGTTTACAATTAAAAAGTCCGGCTGCGGAATGAAATATGCATATTATTCACCTGTTGCTGACGAAAACGATACTGCAAAGTATCCGCTTGTTATATATGTACACGGCAGATTTCATGGCTGGACCGACAAAACCTTTGTAAAGAGCGGACTCGCATACTGGTGCTGTACGGAAATTCAGGAAAAGTTTGAAGCCGGCGGCGCTCATCTGCTTATGCCGAAACTTTCTGAATTTAAGCTTTCGTCCGCTCAGTCAGAATCTGTTTACAGTGTTATTCAGGAGTATATAAACGACAACAAAGAAAATATCGACGAGAATAAAATACTGATTATGGGCGGCTCTGCCGGCGGCGGGGTTGTGTGGAAGCTTATGATAAATCATCCGAACCGTTTCACCTCAGGTGTTGCACTTTGTGCTACAAAGATACCTACCAATAAAGAACTTGAAAAAGTATCAAATCTTCCTATCTGGATAATATCCGCAAAGACAGACCCGCTTATAAATTACATCGCAAATCAGAATGTAACCTGGAACCGTCTGTGTGAAAAAACAAATGTGAAGGAACACTGCCGTTGGTCAGTCTTCAGTAATCGCGTAGTTCTTCCTGACAGTTCTCATCCCGGAATATCTCATTTCCTTGCAAAGACAATCGGTTACAACTTATGTAAAATTGCGGATAACTCTCCTTTGCCGGACACAACGGTAAACAGCCTTGGAGAAAATGTTAATCTTTGCTTTGATAACGGCCTGATTGAATGGTTTGAAACGGCATAATAAGGTTAACAAAAAATTAAATCAAAGAATGCTTGCGAAATGATTTTCTGTAACTGCGGCATTTCTGCAACATCGGTTTGGAACAGCGTATCAAGCAAAAATGCAATTCACATTGTTCTGCCGGTTAATATTCAACATGAGCATTCTCGGAGCAAAGAGGTGAACTTTTAATGCAGAATCCGACAGACTTCGGGGCATTCAAGCAGACCGACGACGGATATAAAACCGCCAGTGAAAAATCATTTATAAATATCCTGTGTTAATTTTTTAAATCGCCGATATAATATTTTACATTTCTGTTGAAGGGTGCTATTATTAAAACAGCATCTTTCGGCTGAACGAGAGGTGTTAAAATGAATAGTTTAATACGACAGGTATTGAATGAATATGCTTCAAAAATGGAGATTTCTCCGGAAGAGAAACTGAAAATGCTTATTGATATTCTTACGGAATATTTGAAGTCGAAAAACTGCCTGAAATAAGGATGTGAGCGGATGGCTGAAATTGATTATAACGAGCTTAGCAAACTGGTTGTAAAGTATCAGAACGGTGACGGCAGCGCGTTTGAACAGATTTACAACATGACTTACCGCACGGCAAAATTCACCGCTTTAAAAATACTTAACAATAATGAATCCGATGCTGACGATGTCATGCAGGATTGTTACATAAAGGTTATGGATAAAATCGGCACGCTTAAAGATCCGACAACCTTTATGAGCTGGTTCAACATGATTGTTGCCAATCAGGCTAAATCCGTAATAAGAAAGAATAATCCCCGATTCTATGAAAAAACTCAGGAAGAAGATTATTCAAATCTTGACGACGAGTGGGCAAAGGAATTCGGAGATTACAGTGACGATTATTCCGACCATAACAGCGATGACGGCATGAGCATCGGAGAATCAAAAAAGCAGGCATATATTGACGAGGCGACCTCTGAGGATTATGAAAGCTTTCTGCCCGAATCCGACCTTGAAAAGGAAGAACTGTGCAGAACCGTTATGGACATGATTGAGAATCTCAGCGAGGAAAAGAAAGCCGCTGTCATCCTCTACTATTACAACAACATGACCACAAGGGAGATTTCAGAGTCTGTCGGTGTAAGTGAAAACACAATCAAGAGCCGACTTGTTCAGGCTAAAAAGGATATTACCAAAGCGGTTTCCGCTTACGAGGCAAAGCACGGTAAGCTTCTTGGTGTTACACCTGCAACGCTTATCGGCTGGGTACTCAAAACCTCCGCCGCTTCAACTTCCGTTGCTCCTTATGCAGCTTCGGGCCTTGCTGCCGCAGGTACGGCCGCAGCAGGCACGGGCATTGCCGCAAAAATCATCGCATGCGTTGTTATCGCAGGCGTTATTGCAGGCGGAGGTATCGCAGGAACCCGGGCATTAAAGAACCGTCAGACAGAAGAACCGACAACTGCCGTTGCAGAGGAATATACCGAACCGACATATATTGAGTCTGTTACCGAAGCGATTACGGAAAAGCCGACAGAGGCATACACGGTTGCAGAGAATAAGCTTGCCGATACTTATTTTGAAAAAGGAAAGCTTAAATACGGAGTGGAATACACTATTCAGCGTTATGCAAACAGAAACGGCGATGTATATTCGGGCAGACCTGTTCTGAACAGAAAAAATTTTAAAGCAAGCTATGAGGAACTGCTGCCGGCGGCAAAAGAAAACCAAAGTAAATATATTGCATATATCAACGATTCACTTGCAGAAATAAATGAAAAAAGAGCTTCCGAAAACAAGAAAGCTCTTGTGCTTGACGATATCCTGACTGAGCAGGCAAACGTAAGAGCTGAAGAAATCGCATGGACGGAAAGAGATACGGCAATAAGACCTGACGGAACGGACTATACGGCTCTGTTTGAACACAACGGCTATTCGACCGGCTCAAGAGATGAAATAAGAAGGGTTGATTATTCGTCGTACGAAACTGCTGCAGCCTCAATACTTAAGGATGAAAAAATCAGCGGAGATTTTGAAAAAATAGGTATCGGTGTTGCTGAAAATCCCGAGAGCAAAAAGCTGGTTTTTGTTGTTCATCTGTATTCCTCCGAGGACGGCAGGGCAGATGAAAATATTTCTGCATTTGACAGATGGGTTGCATGGCAGAACGATGTAATCGACAATATTCAGGCCCGGCTGACGGATACTGATAAAATTGACGGACTTGAAGAAAAAGGAAAAGAGATACCTGTCATAAAAGAAATACTTGAATACGATTTCCACAACGACTTGATATTTGAGTATATTGAAAAAATGATTACGGCACTTTCAGATTTTATTGAAAGAATTGGAGAATGAATATGAAAAAGCTTAAAGCGGTTATTTCGGTAATCTGTGTTATTTCTTTGCTGTTTGGATGCGTTATCAGTTCGGCGGCTGTTCCTGCCCAGGATTGCTCTTATTCCTCAGAGTTCAGCAACGCGGATTATGCTCCGCCGGTGGAGAAGGCGGAAATTGAGGACAGCTGTCTTTATTATTCAATACTTTCAACGGCGGGCAGCTATGCAAAAAAATACTTCGATGCATCTGACAGTGAGGCTGATTTTAACGAAGAAAGTCTTGCAGAAGAGGCGGGAAATCCCGATATACATAACTTCGGAGATGTGCTTTACAAAAGCATCGGCTGTAATATCGGAAACGGATATGCGATTACCTCTGTTGAATTTCTTTCGGGCAGAGGCGACAGATATCTGAAAGAAAAAATCAGCGAAAACGGTGCGATTGTTGCAGCAATTGCAGTTCCTGATGAGGACGGACTGACTGATTCAAGATATTACAGCGAAGCAGCGCACAGCTTTGCCTACAGCGGAGGAAACAGTGATAAGTATCACGCGATTTCTATTGTCGGCTGGGACGATAATTATAACCGTAATAATTTCAACAAGGGTGAAAACGGAAAAAGCCTCGGCAAGAAAAACGGCGCGTGGATATGCAAAAACAGCAGCGGAACAGATTTCGGAGACGGAGGATATTTTTATCTTTCATATTCTGCGCCGCTTATTTATGCGGCGGCGCTTGAGGTCAGCCGTGTTAACGGCATTAATCTGACGCTTAAGGGAAATCAGCTTTTAAGGCATGTAGGCTTTATTTACGGTATAAACGTGAGGGCGTTTTCTTCTTCGGTTGAAGAAATAACCGTTAAAGTCGGAAAAACGACTGCGTTCAGCGGTAAGGCCGCACTGAAAAACGGCTGTAATCTTATACTTTTTGACCGCCCCGTGTTAAGCGGCAGATTAAAAGTAACAGGTGAAAATATTTCAGTCTCGCCCGATACGGTTTATTGCTATTTTTCACTTTTGCCCCTTAACAGAATGACGGTTAAATCGGCAGTCAAGGATGAAAACTGGAACGAAGATGTGCAGAATATTCAGATTTCAGTTGAAAACAACAGTGAATACTGTCTCGGTACTTCGTCAACAGAGCATATCGTAAGGAAAAACAGTATTAACAACTGCTTTTATATAATTCCTGCTGACGGTTACAGATTTACAAAGGATACGGTAATCAGCAGAATAGACGGCTTTGACAGCTATTTGTATGAGAATGAAGATTTTTATGAGCCTTTTGAAAGAGACAGTACGATAGAAGAAGCCGTAGCTGCAGATTATAAGCGTCTTAAAAACAGTGACGGCACATTTAAAACAATGATTGAATTTGACGGAAGCTGGGACGGCGGCAGAGGACGGCTGAAAATTGCCGGACAGGGTATCGGCTCTGCCTGCGTTAACGGGCTGAACATTCTGACTGATGAAAACGGGGCGGTTAAGAGTACAATACTGACATTTGACGACGGCTCGGTGCTTACTGTTCCGGCTGAGATTTCCCTTTTTAAGGACGAAAGCCTGAAAGAAAGCGTCAACGAAATCGGCGGATTAAACGAATACTTTGCGGAAATAAAAATATCGGGATATTATTCAGAAGAATTGACGGTACAGGTCAACGGCGTGCAGAAAGAGTGTGAAATAACTGCGGACGGAGACAGTATAAGCGTTCGGATTAAAATTTCGGTTCCCGATGTAACTCAGACTATTGCAGAAACATTCAAGACATTAAGATTGATTCTTGCACAGTTCTTTGAGCTGTTCCGTTTCAAAAGACGTTAAATTTCACGGAGGGAAAAAGCAATGAAAAAGATTATAAAAAACAGTATTTCAATATTGCTGTGCGTTGTCATGCTTTTCGGTGCAGCACCGCTGGAGGGACTGACAGATATAAATCTTTCGGGTGCATTAAAAAAAATAGCAGATTGGTTTGACAGTGTCCGGTTAAGTTTTTCGGCATCTGCACTTGCCGCAAGCGGACAGTGTGGAGATAACGTTTACTGGGAGTTGGATGAAGCCACAGGTACTCTCACAATCAGCGGTACAGGCAGTATGACAAGCTTCAGCTCTTCTTCAACGCCGTTTTATAATAATGTGTCAATAGAAAAAGTTATAATTAATTACGGTGTTACAAGTATAGGAAGATATATTTTTTATAATTGCACGAACCTGACAGACATAACGATTCCTGACAGTGTTACAAAAATAGAAAACGTTGCCTTTTCCGGTTGCAAACGTTTAACAGGTGTAACGATTCCCGAAGGGGTTACAAGCATCGGAGGCTCTGCATTTTCCAACTGCAGCGGTTTAACAGACATAACGATTCCGGGCCTGGTTACAAGCATCGGAAGCTACGCATTTTCCCAATGCACCGGTCTGAAAGAAATAACAATTTCAAATGGCGTTAAAAGTATAGAGGACAATGCGTTTTTTAAATGCACAGGCCTTACAGACATCGTAATCCCTGACAGCGTTACAAAAATAGGAAACTCTGCATTTTCTGGCTGTAATCGTTTAACAGGTGTAACGATTTCCCGCAATGTAACATATATCGGTACAAATGCATTTGAAAACTGTACAGGTCTGACCGATATAAGTATTCCCGACGGTGTAACAAGAATAAGCTACCGTGCATTTTACGGCTGTTCGGGATTAAAGCATATTGTTATTCCCGACGGTGTTACCTCTATCGAAGCCCAAGCCTTCTGTAATTGTACCGGATTGATAAGTGCAAACATTCCCGACGGCGTTACCTCTATCGGAGACAAAGCCTTTTATTGCTGTACAGCTCTGATAAGCGCAGATATTCCGGACAGCGTGACTTCTGTCGGTTGGGAGGCATTTTATTACTGCATAAGCTTAACAGATATCACAATGCCTGCCGGACTTACAAGCATAGAGCCTTTCACATTTTACTCTTGCGAGAACTTAACGGATATTGTTATTCCCGACGGTGTGACAAACATCGGGCTCCGGGCACTTGAACACTGCGAAAAACTGACAAGCATTATTATTCCTGACAGTGTGGTAAGTATTGGCGAACGGGCGTTTGCTTATTGTACAGGTCTGACAAGCATAAACATTCCGAAAAATGTTGCGAATATAGACGGCAGCGCATTCACTAATTGCTCGTTCTTAACAAGTATTACGGTCGATGAAAACAACGCGAAATATGACAGCCGTGAAAACTGCAGCGGAATTATAGAAACATCTTCGGATAAACTGGTTGCGGGAATTAAAAATACAGTAATTCCGTACGGAGTTAAAAGCATAGGGGAAAATGCATTTTATTACTGTGAGGACCTGCTAAGTATAGTTTTACCGGATAGCGTGACAGATATTGAAGAGAATGCCTTTTATTTTTGCTCAGCTATGACGGATATCGTCATGCCGAAAAATCTGAAATATATAGGCGATAACGCATTTTCTGTCTGCAAAAGTCTGATAAAAATCTCTATTCCTGACAGTGTTACATATATCGGTCAGAGTGCTTTTGAAAGCTGTGTGAGCTTAACAGGAACAGTAACTGTTCCCAAAGGTGTAAGGGATATCAGTAAGGATGCTTTTTCACGCTGTTCAAGTCTGACGGAGGTGGTTATTTCCGAGGGTGTTGTTAATATCGGCCGCCGTGCATTTTGTGATTGCAGTGCATTGACAGATATAAACATTCCCGACAGTATTGAGAATATTGAAAATCAGGCGTTTTACTACTGCTCAAATTTAAAAAACGTAAACATACCCGACGGTATTGTAAGCATCAGCGACCGTGTGTTTGAAGGATGTAAATCCTTAACCGATATTACAATTCCCGACAGCGTTACATATATAGGCGAATGTGCATTTGGTGCGTGCTCGGGGCTGACGGATATCACTATACCCGAGACTGTGACATATATAGGTAACGGTGCATTTTCATACTGTACAAACATTGAAAGTATTACTTTCCCTGACAGCGTTGCATATATCGGTGACAGTGCAATTGCAAGGTGTGAAAATCTTACGGATTTTGTAATTCCGCAAGGTATTACATATATTCCCGATAGAATGTTTTTTTGCTGTAGCCATTTGAAAAGTGTCACAATCCCGGACAGCGTCACAAGTATAGGAACGCAGTCCTTCTGGGCATGCAAAAAATTAGCAGCGATTTCCATCCCGGACGGTGTTGTCAGTATAGGCGAGAATGCGTTTTACTTATGCCAGCTTTTACAGAGTATCACAATCCCGAACAGCGTTACCGATATAGGCAAAGACGCATTCCGCTTTGTTAATAATATCACCTATTCGGATAACTGGTACAATAATGTTATGCATCGGCAGGGCTCGCCGTGGGGGGCTAAGGCTGTTGATGCATATGTTGAAGACGGTCTGTATTATTATGATTCGAGCAAGGAATTGCTTCTGGGATGTACTCCGGATGCAGAGGGAACGGTTATAATCCCCGACACGGTTGAAGAAGTCGGAGAAAACTGCTTCCTTAACTGTGAGAATGTAACGACAATAAACTTTTCAAGCTCAGTTTATTTTGCAGACACGGCTGTTTCCGGCTGTGACAATCTACAGTATGTAATTGCTCCCGATAATACAGACGACTTCGGTGTTGTATATACAATACCGATTGAAAATAATGTTCTTTTCACCGCGTCAGTTTCGGATAACGATATGTCTCTGAATGAAAACGGTACGGGAATACTGTTCTGCAACAGAAATTCTGCAGGGGAATATGTTGTGCCGGACAGTATAACTCACATATGCGAAAATGCTTTTGTAAACTGCATAAATGTTTTTGTTGAGATTCCCGGAACAGTAAGTCTGAAAAGCATCGGTGCAAAGGCGTTCTTCAATTCGGGTAATTATAAAAATGCGGGCGAATGGGTTTCTAACGTATTGATTATAGGCGGCTATATCGTTTCTTCAAAAACAAAGCTCCGAGGAAAATACAGTCTTGATGATGATGTCAGGGGCATTGCAGACAGAGCTTTTGAAAAATGTACGGCTCTGACAGGCTTTAGCTGCGGAGAAAACAGCAGACTCAGCTTCCTCGGCAGCAATGCGTTCAGCGGCTGCTCGGCTTCTGTAAAGAATTCAATAAATCTTCCGAAAAGCCTTAAATATGTGGGAGAAAATCTCTTTACAGATGATTCAAAAACGGATGAAGAGACTGAGGTTGAGGCTGAGGTAAAAACAACATTATATATTGATTCCGTGCTTATTTCCGTCGCACCCGATGTAAGTGCATTTACAATCAGAGACGGAACCATGCAGATAGCCGCGGGAGCCTTTTCGGGCTGTACAAGTCTCGAAAGCATTACTGTTCCCGACAGCGTAAGGATTATTGATAAAAATACATTTAGCGGCTGTATGAATCTGAAATCGGTTGCGCTGAACGGCAATATAACCGAAATCGGCGACAATGCTTTTGCGGACTGCATATCGCTTGGTGAAATTACAATACCTGTGGGTGTAAACGAAATCGGTCATCTCGCATTTTACGGCTGTACGGGACTGAAAAGCTTTAATGTTGAAAACGGCAATTCCGAATATTGCGATATTGACGGCGTTCTTGCATCGGCAGACGGAAATACAATTATTCAGTATCCCGCAATGAAGGACGGCACGGAATATACAATAGTAGATAACGCTTATGTTTCCGACCTTGCATTTTACAGATGCAGAAGGCTTCAGAAAATCAATATCGGCGGAAATGTAAAATACGGCAACAGAAATCCGTTTGCCTCATGTGTCGCAGGATTTGATTTTGGCGGAAGCAGTACCGACATTCTGTTCGGCGACTCTAAAAAGACGGTTCTGAAAAGCGTTTCGGCGAATGTAAGAGGTACGTTTATTATTCCCGAAGGTGTTGAAGAAATCGGAAGCGACGCATTCAGAGAGTGTACGGGCATTAACAAAATAGATTTTTCCAAAGCAGACAGACTTGAAAAAATCGGCGATTATGCTTTTTACGGCTGTACGGGATTAACCGCTGTAATCATTCCGAATACGGTAACGGAAATTGGACGGTCTGCGTTCAAAAACTGTGTGAATTTAAAAACTGTTGAATTTGAATATGATGAAGACGCAGATTATAACTATAAAATAAAGGAAATCGGCGATTATGCTTTCTGTAACTGCCCATGTAATACGGGAAATGACAAATGGTACACGTTTTATTTTGACAGCGACAGTAAAGCTTATCCGTCGATAGGGGAACATTCATTTTATAATTTTGAAAATTTTGAAGACTTCAAAAATCCGTTCTGCAATTCTGTACGGTCTGACGGCTGCGGTTTAATTTTCGGCTTTAAGCCCGGCAGCAGCATAGACGGCTATGTAAATAACAGCGGCGGCAGTATCAGTGCTTACTGCAATACAAAGAGGGCAGTTACCGGCTCGGTTATCACTGTGAAAAACAATCTTGACAGATCGGAAAACAATGATAATACAGTTATTTACACCGCAGTTATTTTCGGTGATGTAAACGGTGACGGCTGGTATGACGGAACGGACGCGATGACAGTATCGTGTATTGCAAGCGGTATGCTGACCCGCGAAGATGTGAGCGAGGCTGTCTGGAAGGCGGCGGACTGTAACCGTGACGGAGAAATAAACAACGAGGATGTGTTTATTCTGCAGCAGGCAGGCGTTCTTCTTTCTGAAATTGAACAGAACAGCGGCGATGAAGAAGCTTTGACAACGAGTTCGGTATATAATGAGTATCTTAATCTTGTTGATCAGAGTATTGAATTTGCCGCAGAGTCTCCCGAAACACCAAAAGCTCTGATTGATATTCTGACAGAAGCGCTTATAAAATTATTAAATTATATTCTGTCGGTATTCAGAATAATGAAATTCGGATAAAAAGAAATCTCCCGAAAAATCGGGAGATTTTTTGCTTGGTTTTAATTAAAGAGATTTTTGAAAAATCCGCCAATTGAATTAAAGACATTCGAGAAAAATTCAACAACTTTTTCAAAGAATCCTTTAACCTTTTCGACGAAAGTTTTTTCTGCTTCCACATCGGAAAGCTTAACGGTGTCAGCCTGACCGTCTCCGTCGGTATCCTGTGCTTCAACACGGAAGTATATCTGCTCACAGCAGTCTGTTTTGCTTTCAGTATCAATAACTATACCGTCACCGGTTAAGTCATTCAGGTTAACACTTTCAAAATACACATAAGCTGCTTCGGGATTATCAAGAATGAGCTTTGTGAAATATCTGCAATTCAATCCGTTCTCGGAAGCAACAGCGTCAAGGAATGCAAGAACGGGTTTTTCTTCGCTCTTCTTTTTCTCTGCAAATGTACGGTCAAGGCTGTATCTGATAACATTGTATCCTGCATTTTCAATTGCACGGCAGGCAGTTGTACCGTCTTTTGCAATAAAGTTCGGCTTGGCTGTGCCGAATGCATTTTCTCCGAGTGATAAATTATCAGCAGCTATGTATACATCGGAAATGCTGCTGCAGCCTTCAAAAGCATTTGCACCGATTGAGGTTATGCCGTTGCCGAATTCAACAGAGGTTATGGAATCTCTGAACAGATCCCAGCCTGAATAATTATCCTTTACAGAGCCTGAACCGCTTATTTTAAGTGTATTTGTTGTGCTGTCATATTTCCATTCTGCATTGTCGCCGCAGATGCCGCCGTTATATTCCGAAATCGGTTTGAATACATCATAGTTTTCAAAAGTTTCTGTTGCATAGTCATGTGCACGCTTAAGACAATCTGTCCAGAGCTTAAACTCTTCTTCAAAATTATCGGTGCTGTATCTCTCGTAAAACTCATCGGCTGTGGGCTCGGTATAATCCCAGCAGTCCATATTCTGCAGTAATTCTTTGTAGGTTTCACATTCTTCCTTTGTGAAAGGCATACCGTATTCAAACAGCGTACTGCTTTCTGTTTCAATGATATCCATTTTTTCGCTGTCATATCTGTGGCTTAAATAAGTAATAAGCATATAACCGGCAGCTGATCTGTAAAAATCTACAGCTGAAAAATCATCGTATTGCCATTCGTCAATTTCCGTCTGCGTTTTGTCAAGATAAATATTTGAAAACGGATAAATGATAGAAGCCACTAAATAATCTGACAACGCTTCAGCCTGATTTTTATCCGTTATATACAGCGAATAATCGTTTCTTACGGGTAATGCGAGGCCTGTAATACTCTCTCCGAATTCACAATAATGCTTCCAGTCCTTGAAGCAGTATTCTGAAATTTCCGTGCATTCCTTCGGAAGAACGATATCAACATCGTCGCTGCCGCAGGGATATGCAACCATTCTTGATTTATCGCTTGTGTACAGAGCCTTGTCGTAAATGCAGAAGTTTTCGTTTTCAGGGTCAATTTCGAATCCGGTTACATTGTTGGTAAAGAAAACATCAGTATTTTTAATATCCTTTCCGATGTAAACTGTTTTGGCTTTTGCAATCAGTTCGAGAGCTTCTTCGTTGTCCCAATCCAAAACATCATTTAACATTGTGAGAGTTCCGCTTTCTTCATCAAAGGTGTAAGAAGTGTTTTCTTCGGCACTTGCCTTGATGGTGAAGTCTGAGTTTGCGCCGAGCTGAGCTGTTCCGAACAGCATTGCTGCAGCGAGAGTTGACGATAAAACTTTTTTAAATATAGCTTTCATAATTTTTCCTCCGTTTTTTACTTTGTTCTTTTAAATCAAGTGTTAATAATAAATGCTGATGCCTTTTTCATAAAAAATCCTCTGTTTTTATTTAACTAACGATAAACCCGGATATTGCGAATTATGTTTTCATTAAATTCACTCCTCATATGTTCAAATTGAAAGTATTTTTCACCTTTGCCAGTAAGACGCATCTCAACGTAAAATAGTTTGAAATTTTTTGAAAAAATTTCAATTATTTTACGAACAGACGGATAAATTTACTGTTTCCGCAAACAGCGCAGATATTATTTGTTTGCTTTTCTGTAATTTTTCCCGTTTTTATCGATTTGTACTTATCCGTTTCCGAAGCTGTCCCGATTTCTTTGTATAAACTTTCTTGATTATGTTCAGCAGTTTGCTCTTTTGTTATTTAGGTACTTGCAAGTTTTTCTTCTGCTGCAAGCAATGCTGTATGAATGAGCCTGTCCATTAAATCTGCTTCGTTTTTTATAATTAACACCCCACAGCTTTATTTTATAAAGGAGCAGTCATAGATTTACTCTCTTTACACACATAAGACGCATCGGAATGAAAAATAGTTTGAAAAAAATGAATAATTTTTTCAGATAAATAAACATGTATGAAAATTGCATTTGAATAAAATTTGATTTTTATGGATTAATATCAATTTTTTAATTCGATAACTGCGTTAATTTTTACCGCGTCGGTGGGAGAGGAAAACAGAACAAGCAAATGTTATAGATTCTATATAACGGATATAACCCCTGCGGAATTGCTTCCGCAGAGGTTATACCCAAGATGTGAAATGAAAAATGATAAGAAATTTGTCTGATTATTTCCAGAGCCAGCCAAGTCCGAAGATGGTAAGGATTATCTGAATCAGCGAAGCTTTAAC
>JAZUDP010000155.1:0-2973 GCA_045639705.1 Acutalibacteraceae bacterium | reverse complement strand
AGGTGCGAAGCAGTTTTTGACGAGAGAATTTTTTCGAAGACAAAGAAAACCCGCATCGCGCATACTGGCGTATTCGGATGCGGGTTTGATGCAGTATTCGGGGAAATTATCCGTCAAAAACAAAAGTATCCTTACAAGTCTGTGCCGAATGCAACAACCCCTTATATTATGTTTCTGACAATTCCGAATGCTACCAGTATAACAATCAATACAGCTTCAATGCCGTTTTCGATTTTACTGTTTTGCATTCTGCCGTTTTTTATCCATTTAACCGTATCGCCTATCACAATATACGCCAGAAAAGGAAGCATCATAAGAACAACGGGATTATAATGCCACGCCGATTTAAAATCAAGCCTGAGCAGGCTTACAAGCATCCGCATCGTTCCGCAGCCCGGGCATTGCAGACCCGTTATCAGATGAAATACGCACGGTATTCCCACACCGAATTTTATATAAGCAAAGACAAGGGCGCAGCCCGATATTAGCAGAACTGCGCCGATAGTACATGCTTTTTTAATTCTTGCCTTCATACAAGCTTATGCAGCATATTTGTTGAGTTCTGTCTGAATAAGAGCATAGTCAACAATTGAAAGACCGAATATGCTGAGAAGAAGGTACAGTATAGCTGTATTGGATGTGGGAAGTCCCTGACTTGCCTTGATATTATCCATCTTTTCGCCTGTCCTGTACATCCATATCATTCCGTAAATACCGCAGGTAACGATTGTAAGAAGAACAACCTTTCCGCCGTTGGGAGCCTCCGTATCACCGGTAACAGTATTGAAATCATTAACGATACAGTAAAACCAGTAAAGTGCGTAAATGCCGCAGGTAACAACAGAAAGAATGATGCATGTCATAAGCTCTCTCTTCTGAACAGGAGGCATGCCTCCGAAGCTCTGTCTGAACGCACCGTTGGGCTGCTGATAATTCTGCTGATAACCGTTCTGCTGAGGAAATCCGTTAGGCTGCTGATATCCGTTGGGCTGCTGATAAAAGCCCTGCGCCTGCGAATTCATGTCAGGCTGCGGAGGGGGAGCATTGAAGCCGGGTTGGGCATTGAAGCCCTGCTGAGCATTGAAGTCGTTCTGAGGCTGCTGAGTATTAAAATCCTGCGGAGGCGGAGCGTTGAAGCCCGGCTCTGTCATAAGCTTTTCACCGCATGAAACACAGAATTTTGCATTATCGGGACATTCAGAACCGCATTTCGGACAAATCATATATACATCTCCTTTGATTAATTGCCTGTTTTTTCAACAGACTTAACGCTATTAATTATACATTTCAATTATTATACGGTCAAGAGAAAAATAAAATTTAATAGTTCATACAAAATAAGTATAAATTAATTTAACAAACAGGTCAACGTATAACATTGACCTGCCTGATAATTTATATATTATTCTTCGCCAACCTTTGCGTCAGCGATAACCTTTTCAGCTACCGATGCGGGAGCGTCCTCATAACGTGTGAATTCAAAGGTGTAGTAACCTCTGCCTGCTGTTACGGAACGGAGAATTGTTGAGAAGTTTGTCATTTCTGCCATGGGAACCTCAGCAACAAGCTCCTGATACTTGGGTTCTTCTTCGCTTGCGCCCATACCGAGAACACGGCCGCGGCGCTTTGTAACATCGCCCATGATATCGCCGAGGAATGCCTCGGGCATTGTTGCCTTCAGTGTGCCGACAGGCTCAAGGATTGCGGGGTTAGCCTGAGGAACGCCGTTCTTGAAAGCGATGGAAGCAGCTGTCTTGAACGCCATTTCAGATGAGTCAACCGGATGATAGGAACCGTCGTAAAGAACAGCCTTAAGACCAACCATCGGATAACCTGCCATAACGCCCTTGAGCATGCACTCGCGAAGACCCTTTTCAACTGCGGGGAAGTAGTTCTTCGGAACTGAACCGCCGACAACCTCTGTCTCGAAGATAAGGTCGTTGCCCTCGGCAGGCTCGAAGCGAATCCATACATCACCGAACTGGCCGTGACCGCCTGGCTGCTTCTTGTGACGTCCCTGAACCTGAACTGTCTTGCGGATAGCTTCACGGTATGCAACTCTGGGAGCCTTAAGCTCAACATCAAGACCGAACTTTGACTTGATCTTTGAAACGATGATATCAAGATGCTGTTCACCGAGGCCGCTGATAACCTGCTCCTTGGTTTCCTTGTTCATCTCGAATTTGATTGTGGGATCTTCTTCAACAAGACGGTTGATAGCTGTAACAATCTTTTCCTCCTCGCCCTTCTTAACAGCAAAGATTGCCATTGAAAGGTTGGGAATCGGGAATGTAACGGGATTAAGCTCTATAACATTGTTTGCAGCGCAGATTGTGTCGCCTGTCTTAACTGTTGTAAGCTTTGTAACAACACCGATATCGCCTGCGGGGATGCACTTGCAGTCCTCAGACTTGTTGCCGCGTACTGTGATAATCTTACCCATTCTCTCCGTCTCGCCTGTGCGTGCGTTGTAAACGGGAGTTTCGGGAGTAATCTTGCCGCTGGAAACCTTGAAATATGACATCTTACCTACGAACGGGTCAGCAACAGTCTTAAAGCAGAGAGCTGCAAGAGGTCCGTTCTCGTCGCATGTGAGTCCCTTGCCGCCTGCATAGGAAGCAGCGTCGGGAGCTGAATATGCAAGCTCATCCATAAGAAGGTCAACGCCGTCCATTGTGTAGCCTGAGCAAGCGTATACGGGATAAATTGAGCTTTCGCTTACGCCCTTGTTAAGAGCTGTGATGATTTCCTTCTGTGTGAATTCTTCGCCCTCGAAGAATTTTTCCATAAGCTCTTCATCAGCCGATGCAACAGCCTCAGTGAGGATGTCGAGCATTTCCTGAATCTTGTCGTCCATAGGCATCGGGATTTCCTTGCCCTTGCCGTCCTTGTATTCAAAGCCCTTGCGTGATGCAAGGTTTACATATGCCTTAACCTCGCCGCCTACAACGTAGGGAACGATAACGGGACATA
>JAZUDP010000154.1:0-8646 GCA_045639705.1 Acutalibacteraceae bacterium | reverse complement strand
TTCTGTCTTGCCTGTGCGGTTTCGCCTGTGCCTTCATAACAGCCGATATTGTGAACATCTGTCAGCGCATTGCCGTAAAAATCGTGTTCACCCATATCCTCCTCAACCTGTATTCCTTTGCCGATGAGCTTTGACTCTTTTGAGAGGATAAAGCTGTTCTTATCCGTTTCGTCGTCTCCGACAAATCCGGGATTACAGATGAAATTATTCTCCGCCATAGGAGGAATGCCCATATTCCACATACAGTTATTTGTAAATACGCCGTCAAATTTCGTAGTATATTTTCCGTCCGTACCGACATTTTTACTCATATAAACAGTCGAGCTTAAAGGAGATTTGCCGACAAAAATATTATTTGCAATATATGCGTCTGAAAGAGCGTTTATCGCTGTCTGAGAGCAGTTAATAAGTGTGTTGTTGTAGAATTTAAAGCCGTCCATGGAAACCGGACGCTCGTCGGGAGCAAGATTTTCCGCACCGTTGAAAAGGAGATTTGCCATAGAATTTTCACCCTTATTGTCGTTGACAGAAAGGCAGTATCTTACCGTGCAGTTTGCGTTTTTAGTGTAATTGTCATAACAGCAGTTGCGGACAAATCTGTAGTTGTCATGAGAATAAATATACTGATAGGTTCCGTTTGTCGTCCAGCCGTCAAAGTCAATTACCATGCCGTCGTTTTCGTTCTGAGTGCCTGCAATTTCGCAGTTTTCAATAACGTAATCATCTGAAGCAATTGAGAAAAGCGGCGCAGTGCAGTAATCGTCATTCAGAGAAACGTTAATAAGCGAGCAGTTGCGCACAATCAGTCTGCGAAGCGAGCATAAAATAATTCCGTCATAAAGAATGTTGTTAAGACTGAGGTTTTCAAAGAGGAAATCCGAGTTATAGGATTCCTCGGGACTGACATAAATATCGGGAGTAAACGTTCTTGTAACGCCGGAGGTGTTGATTCCGTATGCGCAGTTATAAATATTACAGCCGCTGACGGTTAAGTTCCTGACTCTTGAAACAGCACCCGAAGATGAAATTACAATAGGACTGTATGCTCCCGTATTGAACAGACACTGCTTGAACCATATATCGTGAAAGGTACAGTTTTTAATAGTAATATCAGTTACCATGCCGCCGTCAGAAGCTGTAACATAAATTCCCTTGCCGTTGGGCGCGGTAAATTCAATATTTTCAACTGTCCAGCTGCTTACATTGTTCAGCCAGAACAGAACGATATCCTCATTGCTTCTGATTATCGGCTTGCCGAGAGCTTCCGTGTCGCCGTAAGCGCCTAAAACAACGGGATTTTCAGCCGTGCCGCTGCCGTTTGCGGCAAAACCGCCCTCAAAAACCGAACCCGCTTTAAGAAGGATTCTGTCTCCTGCGGAGTATGCTTTTGCCGAGGCAAAAGCAAGCGTCTTCCATGCCGAAGTCTCGCTTGTTCCGCTGTTGGAATCGTTGCCGTTCTCAGCATCAACATAATAAACTGTTTCCATATCTGCCGCAAAACAGACTGATGAACAGCTGAACATCACCGTCAGAATAAGAAATACGGATAATATTTTTTTCATGAAAACAACTCCTTATATACGGATGCTGACTTGATTTTACCAATATGAACACATAAAGTCAATAGGATTCGGCATGAGAAAGCTGTGATACAATGCATATAGTTTTTTCAATGTCTGTCCGATTATTGCTCCGTTTATCTCTCATACCGACGCGGCAAAAATAATGCTGTTATCAATTAAAAACTGATAACAGCAATAAAAAGCCGGTTTTATTCAAATTTAATTCAACGGCTCTTTTTTTTACACCGTTTTATCCAAAGAATTCAATCAAAGCGGGATTGATAATTGTTTCCGTACTTTCAAATGTTGATGTGTGAGTTGCGTCTTCTATCATTAACGGCTGACAGTCGGGGATGTGCTTATCAATTCTTTTGTTATGTGTTCTGTACATCATATCTTTTTCGGCATAAATGTGTAATACGGGAATCTGAATCTGTTCAAGGTCTTTGAACCGAAGATCAGGCTGATGTGCCATCATTCCCTTGATTTCACGCTGACGGAGAAAATCAGGATCTGTTTTATACAGACATTCGATGCAGAGAATAAAATACTGCCACATTATCTGAAGCTGTGTTTTAAGCTTAGTGCCGCAAATATTTATGTTAGGGCTCTGAACGCAAAGCTTTGTTACTCTCTCGGGATAAAGCAGAGTAAAAACTATACCGAGATTGCCGCCGTCGCTGAAGCCGTAAATATATGTTGTTTTTATTCCGAGATAGTCAAGGAGCTTTGCCGCGTCCTCGGCTTCAAGCTCAAACGTGAGCTTGTCGGTGCCCAGTGCCGTATTGCCCGTACCCCTTGTGGAAAGAACAATTACTTTATAATGCTTTGCCATTTCCGGCAGAATATTGTAATCATGTCCGTGCATATCGCCGCCGTTGCCCGTGAAAATCAGAAGTGCCTGCTCATGCTCCGCACCGTAAACGGCATATTCAATTTTCGTTGTGCCGACATCGTAAAAGCCGTATTCATCCGGCGCAGGTACAACCCGTTCTTCCGCATAACAGCCTATGGAAGAAGCGCATAAAATTATAATTGCCGACAGAACGAAAGCAATAATTCTTTTCATAAAATCACCCTTTTGAATATATTCAATACTCAAATTATAATAAATCATTAAGGCGTTGTCAACTTTATACCTGTTTTGTACAATATCGGGTGATAACCTTAACCGTCCGTATTTATTCAACAACTACGGTCATACGGCAGATAACACCGGTATAAAGATTAATTCTGATGTCAAAGCTGCCGCATCTTTTGATTTCGGGAGTCTCGATTTTTCTTTTGTCAATTGAAATTCCAAACCCGGATTCTATGGCAGCCGCAATCTCCTTGCATGTGACAGAGCCGAAAAATTTACCGTCAACGCCGTACTTAGCGGAGATTCCCACATACTGTCCGTCAAGCTTTTTTGCAAGTTCTTTTGCTGTCTGTAATTCCCGGTCCGCGTGAGAACCGACTGCTTCGATTGCAGTAACCGCATCTGTTTTATCCTCTGCGGCATAAGCGGTAACGCTTGTTGTAATAACTCCTGCAATGAGAAGAACTGATGTTAAGAAAATGGAAAGCTTTTTCATTTTTCCGACTCCTTTATTTTTGTTTTGCATTTATTTATACGAATGAATTAATAAAATGACTACAAATTTTTTGAAATAATGTATTATATCAATTTATAATAAAAACCCGCTTGTGTTCATTATTTTATATGGGTATTGCCTGAGCGCACCGTTTGTAATATAATGAGGCTGTATATATGTTCGGAGTCGGTTTGGTAAAGCCGAATAAAAGACAGCAAAAAGATATTTCTCAAAACGAAAGGAAAAAAGCCATGCTTAATAACGAAATGAACCTTTCCGGCGAGTGGACGCTCTATTACGGGGAGAACTGCAGGGTGAAGAATCTCGGTGTCATTGCAACAGAAGCGGATGCAAAGCGCCTGATTCCCGATACCGTCCCGGCAACCGTCCCGGGGAACTTTGAACGCGACCTTGAGCGTGCGGGAAAGCTGCCGGACCCTTATTTCGGAACCAACACCCTGAAAATGCAGGAGCTTGAAAATCTGCATCTGTGGTTCTGCAAAACCTTTACATGGTCGGGAAGCGCGGACGGGAATACATTTCTGCATTTTGAGGGCATTGATACCGTTGCGGAAATATATGTAAACGGCACTTTCAGGCTTAAGGTTTCAAATATGTTTCTGCCTTATGACATTCCCGTGCCGGAGCTGCGCAGCGGAGAAAACGAGGTTGTTGTTCATATCATTCCCGCCGTAATTGCCTCGCGTGAATTCGACATTCCTGTGTCATCGAATGCGCTGGCTTATAATTATGAATCCCTTTATATCCGGAAGGCGGCTTCAATGTACGGCTGGGATATTATGCCGCGTATAGTGTCGGGCGGTATATGGAAGTCCGTTTCTGTCATTCAGAAGAAACCGGAACGGATTGAGGATGTATTTCTCTATACGAATGCGCTGAAAGCTGACGGCGCGTCGGTTACGGCGTACTTCACGCTGCATGTTGAACGTGACTTTCTGACTGACCTTCGCCTGCGTATCCGCGGCGTTTGCGGCGATTCCGTTTTTACGATGGAAACCGAGCCGAAACACACCAACGGCAGAATGTCGGTCTTTGTGCCGGATGCAAAGCTGTGGTTCCCCAAAAACGCGGGCGAACAGAATTTATACGACTGTACCGTTGAGCTGCTTGACGGCGAAGCTGTCATTGATACAATGAAAAAACGTATCGGTATCCGCACAATCGAGCTTGTCCGCACAAGCACGACCGATAAAGACGGAAACGGTGACTTCTGCTTCGTTGTCAACGGTAAGCGCGTATTCGTAATGGGTACCAACTGGGTTCCCCTTGATGCGTTCCATGCAAACGATGTGAACCGCGTTGACCGTGCAATGGAAATGGTCAATGACATTCATTGCAACATCATCCGCTGCTGGGGCGGCAATGTCTATGAGGATGAGCATTTCTATGACCTCTGCGACGAGTCGGGCGTCCTTGTCTGGCAGGATTTCGGTATGGGGTGCGGCGTTTACCCGCAGGAACGCAGGTTCCTTGATATGCTTGAGCCGGAGATTGTCCATATTGTGAAAAAGTTCAGAAGCCATGCATCTCTTGCGCTGTGGGCAGGCGACAACGAATGCGACTGTGCCTTCAGCTGGGCGGGTACGAAACGCGACCCGAATCAGAATATCATCACCCGTGAGCTGATTCCGCAGCTGCTTCGCACCCACGATTTTACGCGCCCGTATCTGCCGTCATCTCCGTTTGTTGATGATGAAGCATACAGCTCGGGCAAGCCCTTATCGGAAGACCATCTGTGGGGCCCGCGCGACTACTTTAAGGGCGATTACTATAAAAACAGCGTTTGTCATTTTGCCTCCGAAACGGGATATCACGGCTGCCCGTCGCCGAAGGCTCTTGAAACCTTCCTCTCAAAGGAATCCCTCTGGCCGATTTTTGACGAAAACGGAGTTGCGGGAAAAGAATGGCTTGTTCACGCTGCCTGCATGCGCGCCGATTCTTCCGACCCGTATGCCTACCGAATCCGTCTGATGGCGAATCAGGTGAAGACTTTGTTTGCGCAGGAGCCCGACAGCATCGAAAATTTCGCTTTGATGAGTCAGATTTCTCAGGCGGAGGCAAAGAAATTCTTTATCGAACGCTTCCGCATTTCGCGCGGCAGACGAAACGGCATTATCTGGTGGAATCTGATTGACGGCTGGCCGCAGATTTCCGATGCGGTCGTCGATTATACCTATACAAAGAAGCTTGCCTACCACTATATCAAACGCTCGCAGACACCCGTTCTTCTTGCTTTTGATGAGCCGGAAAACGAGACACATCTGACACTTTACGGCATTAATGACACAACAAAGCCCATCGGGATTTCTTACACCGTCCGCAATGTCACCGACGGAACGACTGTTGTTTCCTCCTCAGGTCATCTCGCATCGGAAAAGAGCAGTCCGCTCGTTACCGTGGACATTCAGCCCGGTGAAAAGAAGTTCTACTATATCGAGTGGAGCTATAACGACGGCGAAATCGCAGTTACGGGCCGCAACCATTACTTTACGAATATAATCAATATTGATTATGAAGCATATACCAAAGCACTTGATTCGTGCGGCATGCTTGAAACGGAAGGATTCTGAACAAAAACACCCCGGAAGCGTTAAAACTTTCGAGGTGCTTTTTGAATCCGCTGACATGCATAGTTGAAAAGCAGAGCAAATTAAATTTAATTTAATTTAATTTGCTCTGCTTTTACTTGTTGATTAATTATCGGCAGAATGATATAATAATCTCATCTGCATATGACAAAGGAGGATGATTTCAATGAAAAGAGTTTTCAGCTTTATTCTTTCCCTTTTAACTATTGTTTTTTCCTATCCATTCAGTTTTCTGCCAACCTCATATGACAAGGAGTTTACTATGGAAAATGCTTTTACCGAATTTGAAGTTATGGAAAATCAGAACAAAACAGAGTATTCAATAAATGAAAAAACAGACTTATTCAATTACTACGGTATTGATTACACATCTGACGGATACTGCAAAGGCCATATTGTATTTGAAACGTTCAAGGGCAAAACCGTGGAAGAGGATTTCTTCCTTGAACCGGGCGAGAATATGACCTTTTACAGCTTTATTGACGGATTCCTTGACAAAGAAAAAAACAAATCCGTCAAAACAGTATCTGTTGAAAACATTACGGGAAAAAGCTTTGTCATGCACGGCATAAAAACCTTTAACCGCAAGGTTGAGAAAAGAGAAGTGTTTATTTCCGATGAGTATTATAAGCTGGGAATTGACCTTCAATGGGGCGGCGCGCTGAGCTATCTTGAGGATTTGAAGAATGATGTTGAAGCGGTAGATCTTAACGGTGTTACAAAGGTTGATTCAAACGCATCGGAAAGATACAATAAAAGGGCAATCAGCCGCCATGTCAACCTGATAAACAGATTTGATGCAGGCAGACTTGTTCAGCAGTCGTATTACGGCCCGATGGATATAGAGGGTTATCCCAACGGTACATTCACCGACGGCAATAAATGGAGATATAATCCCGTTCAGGGCGGAAACAAATACAAGGGCTGCAGTAAGATTGTTGATATCAGAAAAGAAAACAATACGCTTTATGTAAAATGCCGTCCTATGGACTGGGCAATGCCTGACGAATGGATAACTCCGTCTTATATGGAGGCATGGTATTCGCTCGGCGGAGGCCGTGTTCATGCAAGCTGCCGCTATGTTGACTGGTCAGGTTATCCGACCTGTCAGATGGGCGTGGAGCTTCCCGCGTTTTACTGTATAGAGCCGCTTAACCGTTTTGTTTATTACGGCGGCGACAAGCCGTGGACGGGAGATACGCCTGATGTTGAGCCGTCTCTTGACTTCTGGGCAATCAGCTATCCGCATTTCAGGTCAACGGAAAACTGGGCAGCTTTTACAGGACAGTTTGAAGACAGCTTCGGAATTGCACTTTATACGCCGCTCGAGGATGTAAGCTTTTTAAGCGGTGTTTACAACAGAGACAAAACAAACTGTAAAGACCCTTCAACTGAATACACAACCTCTTATTTTGCCGTTACTCAGAATGCGAACGGATGGCAGTTTGAAAGCTATAAGCCGTATGAGTATGATTTTTATCTGACAACGGGTACAGTTGAAGAAATCAGAGCAAATTTCAAAGAAATAAAGTGAGGGCTTGATTATGAAAGTACTTATATTCATCAATTCGCTGATATTGCTTATCAATTCATTTTTTGGAATAAGCTGTATGCCTAAGGGTTATGCAATTAATGCGGAAAAGGCCGGGACTGCAATAACCGCTTCAGCCGAAAAGCGCATACAGGACGGCACGCTTACGGGCGCGCACGCAATTGTTGTTCAAAACGGAGAAGAAATAATCAACAGGACCTTCGGCACTTATGAGGTCGGCGGCAGGGAGCTTGACGGCGACGCAGTATACAGAATAGCTTCCATGACTAAACCAATAACCGCCGTTGCTCTTCTGATTGAACACGACAGAGGTCATCTCAGCATTTATGATAATCTTACAGAATATATGCCTGAGTTCGGCGAAATGTATGTTTCTGAAAAAGATAAGGACGGCAATCCCGTAACAGACGAAAACGGTCTTATGAAAAAAGGCGAGAAAGCCGAAAATGAGATTAAGCTCTATCAGCTCGTTTCCCATGTGAGCGGTGTGGGTGAGGTCAGTGTCGGCGCAATAGGAAAAGAAAAATGTACCTGCAAAACTGCGGCTGAATGGCTTGCAACACAGCCTCTTGTTTTTGAACCGGGCTCAATGCAGCAGTATTCAACGGGAGCCTTTGATGTTGCGGCAAGAGTAATTGAAATTACAAGCGGAATGGAATTTTCCGAATATATCAAGGTGAACATTTTTGACAAGCTCGGCATGAAGGATACAACCTTTGAGCCGAACGAAGAGCAGTGGTCAAGAATGGTCGGAATCCACAATTTCGCAGACGGAAAAGTTTTTACCGATAACGGCGCAGCGGGATGCGTTTTTGGCAGTTTTCCCGTAACATATCACGCCGCAGGAGCGGGCCTTGCTTCAACCGCAGACGACTATATGAAATTTGCGCTCATGCTTCTCAACGGCGGCAAGGCTGAGGACGGTACGGTTGTTCTGTCGGAAGAAACGCTTAAGCTTATGTCAACTCCTGTTGCCGACGATAAGCGCACGGGCGACAACAGATGGGGTCTCGGAGTGCGTGTTATTGTCAAGACGGGAAACACGCTTCCTGTCGGCTGCTTCGGCTGGAGCGGAGCATACGGAACGCATTTCTGGATTGACCCGGTAAATAAAATTGCCGCGGTCTATATGAAAAATTCAGCCTATGACGGCGGAGCGGGAAATCAGTCTGCAGACGAATTTGAAAAAGATATTATGTAGAGCATTAAGCTTAAAAAAATCAAATAATATATTATGCAGAAATTCCGTGTACGCTCAGAAAGAATGTACACGGAATTTTTATAAAACAGATTTTTCTGTATTGATTTGTTGAAAATTCGGCAATGATACTGTATACTATATTTAC
>JAZUDP010000153.1:0-16157 GCA_045639705.1 Acutalibacteraceae bacterium | reverse complement strand
TATTCGCTGAAAGATGCGTTTTCAGACGATTTATCCCTGATTTGCGCCGCCCTTACGGCAGCCCCTTGTTTTTATTTTGCAGGCTCGAGTCTGACTTCAATTGTGCCGCTCTTCACGCCGTCAGCATGAACAGCAAGCTTCTTGATGCCGTCCCAGTTTCCTTTAAGTCTGTTATCAACATTGTCCTTAAGCGACTCGGCGTTCATTACCGTAAATTCGCCTACGCTGTCCTCGGAAAGCGTTGCGTTCATCTTTTTGTCACCGATTGTAAGAACCGCATGACGGGCGTCAAGAATCTCAATATCCGCCTTTGTGTGCATGAACCAGTAAACCTCGGATTTGACTCTGCACTTGAAATCGTCTCTGATTCTGAGCGAAGTGCGTGAATTGTAAAGCTCGAAGGTTCTCTGCGCGCTCTTCACACCCTTGAAGCGGTATGCTTCTGACATATCAAGCACTGCCGTACCGCCGTTTGCCTTATCTTCTTTATAGTCTGTAAAGCCTGCTCTTGCAAAGGGATACTGATCCTCGCCGAACGAATCGCCGGGATTGAAAACAAGAGTGTTCTGACCCTCGGCACGCTTTGCGTAAACCTTCCAGCGTCCGCCGCCGATGATGCCTACAAAGTAGCCGCTGTCGCCGTAATCGGCAGGTCCGAGGTCAACCGCCCAGCGCTCGTCCATACTGTCAAATACGAATGTACCGATATCAAGGTCGCCGTGGTTTGTGTAGTTATAGCCGCCCTTTATTGCCGCGTATGTATCGTTCTCATTAAAGAAGCCGCTTCTCATGGCAACAAATTCCTGCGATGAATCTGACTTCATATAAACCGAAAGCGGAAGCTCGGTATTTTCAAGACCGTTAAGCAGCTCCTCATCATACCAGATGGCCCCGACAGCGCACTCACGCGCAAGCTCATATTCGCCCTTGCCGTTTTCAAGCTCGCTTTCAATCGTAACTCTTGCCTGATAGTATGCAACAGCGGGGTCGTTAAGCTGCTTGCTGAACCAGAAAAGCGAGGGCGCGCCGACAGAAACGGGCTTGTTATCGCCGTAATTGAAAACCGAGGTTGCACCTGTGATGTAAAGCGGGAATGTTCCGAGCTTCAGGAAACCGTCAATTTCGCTCAGGCCGAAATCCGTACCGAAAAGATTGTTTGAAGTGGACATGAAATATGTCAGATATGTTGTGCAGTATTCCCAGTAGCCGCTGCCCTCAACATAAACTCCGTCGGGTGTAAAGGTTTCAAAGTTTATTGCGGCATTTTTGTACGCGTCTGCAAGGAAATCAGCGGCAAAGTCCTCATAATAGTCATAGAAAACCATTGCACCTACGCCGAGTCCGCCGTAACCGACGCTGTTCCAGTTTGTCTTCGACCACTTCCACCAGTTCTGTGAAAGAATCTTGCCCTTTGAAACCTCAAAGGATTTCTCATTTACGTTTTCGGCAAAGAACTTAACCTGTTCCTCAGTGAGATAATCGTAAAGCCAGTTTGTACCGAGAGAAACAGCAAAGGTAAGCTCCGCCGTATCAAGGAAATGGCTTTCATGCCAGTCGGGGAAATTGCAGGCATTCGTCATTTCCTGCTCGCATCTGAGGGCGTATTTTTCTTCTCCCGTCATTCTCCACATGAAACCGAGAACAATAATTCTTTCAAGTATATTTCTTGCGGTTTCAAGAATGCTGTCCTCTTCATCGTCGTAGATATAACCGTGAGGCTCAACATCAAAAAGCTTATCGGCACAAAGCTTTACATAATCAAAGTATGAATTAAGCTTTTCATTGTCGCGATTTTTGTAATTCTTCTGTAAACGTTCAAAGTCGGAATCCGTTCCGAGAACGAAAATTTTTGAATCGGTTCTGTTTTCCATAGCTGATTTAATATCAGACTTGGTAACCTTAGCCGGATTCTTTGTAAGGTCAATATAGTCGATACCCATTTTTGCAGTATCAACAAGCATTCTGCCGAGACCGAACGGACCCGATGTTAAAAAGATTACAATTGACAGGAAAAATGAAATAATTGATTTTACCATAACTCTTTCAACCTTTCTGTATCTTTAATAAGATTTTCTGCGCTGCCGCTTTTGGTAAATTCTATAATAAGAGAGCCTTTAAAGTCAAGCTCCTTAAGCCATGAAAGTATTTTACTGATAAATTCCCGGTCTTTTTTATGAAAAAGCTGAAATTTAATCAGCTCGGAAAACGAGATATGAACATCCTGAACATATGGGAAAAGTCTGAAAAGCTTATCCCTGTCCCCTGCCTCATCGCGGTACCACGACTGATAATAGGTTTTCACGTTTTCACGGTCAACATCCTTAAGGAAACGCAGGGACGACTCCGTTGTGTCGTTGTATGTATTGGGATGGCATTCGTGGCAGATGACAAGTCCGTATTCCGCCGCTGTATCGGCCATGCTTCGGGCATCGTCAAGAAGCTTCCGGTATTCGCTTTCGCCTGTTTTTGCGCTGCCTTTTGTGCCGAGCCATGCGCGGATATATTTCGCATCCATAGCCGACGCGATTTCGCATATTTTTCTCCATTCCGCCTTATCGCCGCAGCCCGTTCTGTAATATGAACCGTAGGAGTTTATTTTTATTCCGTTTTCATCGCAGAGTTTTTTAGCCTTCTGAGCGTCCTCCGATGTTTTTACATGAACATCGGAACCCCATTCGATTATCTCCGCGCCTGCTTTTTTTGCAGTTTCAACAACCTCTTCAATTGAATATGAACGCAGCGAAACGCTTGTGAAGCCAATCATTTTATCACATCCTTTTCAGAAGCTGCTCAAAGTTGAATTTTTCCTGCGGAATTTCGTCAGCAGGGACAAAAACAACATCATCCGCGCGTGTGACCGTAATATATCTGCGGTATTCCGCGTTTTCGGCTGCACGCTTTCCGTTTCTGAAACAAATACAGCCGCCGCGCGAACCGATTGTTTCAATTGACGCAAGAATTGTTCTGCAAAGTGAAATCATGCTGAGAACGGTCAGACGGAAGGCGTAGAATTCACCTGTCTGACTTTCACCGGCTATTGTCACCAGCTCACGGTAGTTATCACGGACCTTTTCAAGCTCGGGAATAAAAGCTTTTATTTTTTCGTAATCTCTGTAAATTCCCGCGCAGTCGGACATTTTGAGCGAAAGCTCTTTTTTAATTGCGTTCAGCGTGGGATTTTCGGAAAGCTTCGGCTGTACCGTGATATCGGCCGCGGCTTCGCAGAAACTGATTATATCAAGATTTTCCGCAAGATACATTGCCGCACGCAGACCGCCGACCTGCGTATCGTTGAGCGCACTGCCGCCCGGACGGTAAACGCCGAATTTGCCTGCCGCCTCGCCGACGGCAAAAAGATTTTTTACGGAGCTTTCGGAATTGATATCCGTTCTGATGCCGCCGTTGTTGTGCTGTGCGGAAATGCTGATTTCAAGCGGCTCGGAATAAAGGTCAATCCCGTGGTCAGCATATAATTTTATCGCCTTGGGATTAAGCTTTTCGAGTCTTTCTATAGGCGTATCGGCAAGACAGTCTGCATCGGAAAGATAGTTTTTCGCCTCGTCGGACAAGCCGTCAAAGCTGAAGTCTTTCGGATTCTTTGTATAATCAAGATAAACCCTGTTTCCCTTTTCAAGCTCTCTGAAGACGAGAATATCAATTCCGGACGAGCCCTCCGTCTTAACGGAATCAAAAGGCCACTGATAACCCTTGAGGAAAACCTTGGAATACATCCCGTTAACATCCCTGTTTTCGGCAAGGAATTCTCTTTCCACACCGTCGGGAGAAACGGAGAAATAACGGGGAACAACCTGCTGATAGCTGCCCGAAAGATTCCAGCGGAATTTTACCGAAGCCATGCCGTACTGCCACTCCTGGAAATTGGCAAGCTCGGCACCCGCCTCAACGGCAAGTCCCGTTGCGCCGCTCTGACATTCGGGATAAACCGAACGGCTGTACATAGCCGCAGGCGCACCCGTGCAGAGAATAACAGCCTTTGAATATATTGTCTTAATGCCGTCAGCTGTGTAACAGACAACGCCGCGGCACTGATTGTTTTCTGAAATAAGTTTAATTACACGGTATCCGTCAAGAATCGGAGTGCCGTTTTTTTCGACCTTGAGCTGAAGCTTTTCGGTCATGAATTTTGATGTCAGCGGGCCTGCAGAGGTGGCTCTCATGGTGTTGTCATGGTCGGTTCGGTAGCCGACATACCTGCCGTATTTATCGGACGGAAACGGAACGCCAAGCTCCGCAAGGCGAAGAAAACACCGTGCGCTGTTCGAGGCTTCGATAAGTGCGTCAGTGCCGTTCATTGAGCCGCCCGCGCACAAATCCTCAGCCATTTTCATTACGCTGTCCCCTGCGTCGCTGCAAAGGTCAAGCTTGTAGTAGGTCTGCTTGTCGCTGCCCGCGTTTCTCGAGGTGCCGTAATTCACATTTTCGGTGACAATGCAGATATTTTTTATTCCGAAGGTATAAAGCCAGTCGGCGGTGCTGAAGCCTGCCGCACCGCTGCCGACAACAATTACATCATATCTTTCACTCATAATCTTCTCACACTGAAGCCGCCGTCCGCCTGAATAACCGTACCTGTGCAGAAATCAAGCTTTCCGCTTGCCGCAGCTTCAACCGCTGCCGCAACATCGTCGGGCTGACCCATTCGTTTTATCGGCGTAAGTCCGCCGTCAATAAGCGTTTCGTACTTGCCCTTTACGCATTTTGTCATATCCGTTTCGATAATTCCGGGAGAAACCTCAAATACCGAAACGCCGTATTCGGCAAGTCTTGCCGCAAAGAGCTTTGTATACATTGAAATCGAGGCTTTGGAAATACAGTATTCCGCACGCTCAACTGAAGCGGTATAGGATGACAGAGAGCTGATGAAAACAATGCGTCCGCTCTGCTGTTTTTTCATGATATTCGCCGCCGCCTGTGAAACAAAAAATGTTCCCTTCTGATTTATGTTGAGAACATAATCAAAATCCTCTTCGGTTATTTCAAGCATGTCTTTTCTGATTTTCGGCGCAACGCCCGCACAGTTTACAAGCAGGTCGATTTTCTCCTGCTGTTCCATTTTTTCTTTCAGCGCGGCTCTTGCGTTTTCATTTGAAATATCGCAGGAAATGAAGTCCGCCTTGCCCTCGCTTACAAGCGCTTTGACCACGTCAGTTTCGCTTCTTGCGACAATAAGACATTTATATCCTGCGGCAATAAGTCTTTTCACAACGGCAAGACCTATTCCCCTGTTTGAGCCTGTTACAACTGCGTACATATTGTTCACTCCTTGTTGAGAACATATTTCCTGTAGATGGGCATATAGACCTCTGTATCTCTTACGGGACAGCCCGCAACCGCGCCGTGGCGCATAAGCTCGGTGCATTTGCCGCAGGCAAGACAGCATTTTGACCTGTTCAGCTCGCCGTTCTTAAGATAATCTGCCCAGAATGTGGGATAGCAGAACGACATGCGTCCGAAGCCCGCGAAATATGCCGCGCCGTCCTCCAGTGCATTTTCGGCATATTCTACGATATCTTTTCCGAGATATGAAAGTCCCGACATGATGAGTTTCACATTCGGGAAAGCCTGCTGAAGCTCTTTTGTAACGCCGTAAATCCTCTTTTCACCAACCTCACCCGGTTCGGGAGAATTAAGACAGGGTCTGTTAATATGAGGAATAAGATACGGATTACCGAGAGTAAGATTGACAAGCTCAACGCCCATTTTCTCAAGCGCGGTCAGTATCTTTTTTGTTTCGGTAAGGTCAATGTTATTATTCTCGTCAACGCCGAAGCCGTAGGGATAATCGAAGCAGTCGCAGGCGTTGAGTCTTGTTGTTACAAAAAGGCTGTCGCTCTTGTTCTCGAAAACAGCCTTAAGGCAGTCAAAATAAAGACGGGTTCTGTTCTCATAGCTTCCGCCGTATTTTCCCTCACGGGTAAACGCGCTCAGAAGCTCGCTCATAAGGTAGCCGTGACAGCACTTGACATCAATGCCGTCAAAGCCCGCATAGGAAGCAAGTCTTGCCGCCTCGGCGTATTTTTCAACAATTCCGTCGCAGTATTCGTCTGTGGCTATTGTGTAGGGAAGATTTTCCTTACCCTTTTCCCACAGCTCGTTGTGATAGGCGATAATCGGCTCGGGTGTGCCGTTGGGCTTGCTCCAGCGGCCGCTGTTGGTCGCCTGCATGATTATCAGAGGTTCAAATCCGCTGACCTCTTCTGCGCGCTGTTTTATTTCGGCGACAAGGCTTTTAAAGCTGTCCTTATTGCCCTCGTTTATGTAAAGCTGACGGGGATTTGCACGGCATTCCGACGAAACCGCGGTAGCCTCAAACCAGATTATGCCCGCGCCGCTCTCCGCAAAACGGAGATAACGGCGGCGTGTAAGCTCGCCGATACTGCCGTCGGCATTGCCGTCACATCCCTCCATGGGATGAAGCACTACTCTGTTCGGCACTTCCCTGCCGTAAATTACTGTTTTTTCGTTAAGAAGCATATACTGTCACTCCTGAGTAAAAAATTCAATCGCCTGCGGAAGGGAAACCTCGTGCTTTCCGTCAAATTCAACAGGTGTAAAGTTAAGCTTAGCTCCGACTCCGGAATAAACCGCGGCTATTTTCTCCGCGGCAAGCCTTGAGCCTTCAATTGGGAAGAGCTTATCCCTTCTGCCGTACTGCATCATCAGCCTGCGGGGTGCAACCGCAGAGGCAAAATCGAACATTTCGCCGATATCAAGAAGTCCGGGAATATAATTGTCAGGGCAGTGCCACATGCTGAGTACGCTTGTTCTGAATGTGTTTATATAACCGCAGACACAGGTTTTTTCTATACGTTCATCAACACATGCGGAATAAAGACTGACGAGTCCGCCGCCCGAAATGCCCATGCAGCCTATTTTTTCACATCCGTAGGTCTGCTGTAAAATGTCAATACAGCGCATCACCTGATAAACTCTGAGCGACGCTGTTGAAAAGCCGTACAGAAGCGCATGATGCGACACTGTATCGCATGAGCTGCCGTAAAAAGGCTTTGACAAATCCTTTTGAAGCCTTGCTTCGCCGAAGCCTATCGGCTCGGGCACAATGACAAGATGTCCCGTTTTTGCAAGAGCCTCGGCAAAGTTTTTCTGATAATTGTCAATAAAATTAATTTTTCTGTACCTTCCGCTTTTTGACTGCCTTATTATCTGACGGCAGCCGTAGCCGTGACCGCAGAATGCGACGATTCCGCTTTTTGGGTTTTCCGGTTCAAGCACATAGCAGAGCATTTTAAGTCCGGTGCAGATTTCCACGCTGAGGGTGTGCTGAACGTAGCCGCCGCGGTTTTCGCCGGCAATAACCTCGGGCTTAAGCTCTTCGGTTTTATTCGGAATTTTTTCTATTGCAAGCGCCGCTTTAAGCTTTTCTTTTATTTCGGAGGATACCTTTAAGGTTTCCTCCCTTCCCGCGGCGTTTTCATAGGGAGAAGTATAGTTATCATACAGTCCCTCAAAAAATCCGTTGGGAGAATAGTCTGATTCTTTCATAAATTATTTCACCTTTTCGGCTGTTTCAAGAGCTTCGTCAAGCTCCTTCTGTGACTGTTCTTCTCTCTTTTTACGGTATTCCTCAAGTCTTTCGCTCATAGCATTTTCGTCAAATTTGTAGAAGAACATGGGAATTGCCTGTAAAATCATGCCGATTGCACCGAACGCGGTAAGCATGAAGAATATTGTATTGAGAAGATGTGTATAGTCGATATTTCCGATAACGCTCGGTACCGTTGTTGACTGAATAAGGGGTTCGGTATAGTTTGCGCTAAGCTCAGCCATTCTTTCGGCATTGTAGCCGAGCTTATCAATAACAACAAGAACGACAACATTGAAGAAAGCGACGGAAATCTTGTAAAGCAGACCCTTCATGGAATATGCCGTTGCCTCAAGGCGCTCGTCGGTCTTTATTTCAAGGTCGTCGGTGATATCGGCGAACATGGCGACAAGCAGAACAAGGCTCATGCCTACGGGGAAGTTTGTGAAGAATCGCATGATTGCGTAAACAATAAAGCCCGCGATTGTGTTGTAGGGAAGAACGTAAACGCCGATAAGATATGTTGCGAAGCACATAGCTCCGCCGATAAGCGACTGCGCTATCCACAGCGTTTTCTTGGACATTTTCTTAAGCAGCGGAGGAACAATCATCATGGAAAGCATGTATGCAATTCCGCTCATGACCGAAAGGATTGTGGGAAGAATCGAAACAGCGGTGAGCTGAGGATTCTTGCCGAGAAGATTTTCAAGGAAAAGGTTGATTTTTTCCATCGGAAGAATTCCGATGCAGTTCCAGTTTGCGAAATAAGGCAGGAACATTGCGCCGATATTAATCATGCCCGAGAAAAGAGAGCAGATAAGCAGCACAAGCATTCTCTTATCCGTGAAGATAACCTTAAGGCTCTTTCTGCCGTTCATCTTGCGCGGAGGCATGTAGATTTTTTCTTTTATTCCGAAGAAAGACCAGATAATGAAAACCGCGCCCATTACGGCGAAAATCAGAGCTGACCAGAAGTAGCCCCAGTCGGCTGTATCCTTCTGACCGTTGCCGAGCATACCGATTGCAAACCATACGAACATTGTGGGCAGAACCGTTCCGAGAGAACCGATTGTCTGCGACCATGAAACAGCCGAAACGCGCTTGTCCTTCTGAGGGAATACAAGGGGCGTCATGCTGTTGAACGGAATTTCAAGTCCTGTATACGCCGTGATGAACAGCATGTACATGATAAGCGCAAAGACAAAATTGCCCGCGTTTCCGATAAATTCGCCGTCCTTATACATGTTCCAGCTTTCGGGGAACTGCATGGGAGCAAACAGAAGCGCTGTGACAATTACAAGCGGCGGAGTCATCCATAAAAGATACGGACGGCATTTGCCCCACTTGGTACGGGTCTTTTCAACAAACGTACCCATAAGCGGGTCATTGATTGCGTCCCACAGCTTTGTGCCGAGAATAACAACGGAAGCGAGCGTCATGCTCAGCTTAAGAACATCCGTCATGAACACGTTGAATACCGTGTAAACCGTGGAATTGATAAAAAACATTCCGAGAGGAAGCATTGAGAACGCGATTATTTCTTTTGTGGTCGCGCTTTTAAGGTCAAGTCGTTTTTCCATAATTTTACCTGCTTTCAAATCTGTAATCTATGCGGTTTGCTTCACAGGACTGTTCATCTGTACCGATGAACGCCGTATAAAGGATATCCTCTTCAACGAAGCCCTTTGTTTCATCATAGTATGCAAGGTCTTTTTTGCCGACCTCAAGATAAACTGTCTTTGTTCTGCCCGGTTCAAGCTCGACACGGCAGAAATCGGAAAGAGTTTTGACGGGTCTGTCAACAGCACTGCCGTTCCACGCGGAGTAAAGCTGAACAACCTCGGCGCCTTTCCGGTCGCCCGTATTCTTAACGGTAACCTTGAATATCGCTTTTTCTCCGTCAACGCTCTTAAGGCTGATATTGCTCAGTCTGAACTTAGTATAGGAAAGTCCGTAGCCATACGGGAAATCAGGCTTTTTGCCGTCCTTTTCAAGCTTTCTGTAGCCGTTGTAGTAGCCGTAATGCTGATGAAGCGAAATCCACTTCACATCGGGATAATCGGAATCCTTCTTTCCTATTGCAAACGGGAGCTTGCCGGAGGGATTGACCTTGCCGAAAATTATATCGGCTATTGCGTTTCCACCCTCCATACCGGGATAATAAGCCATCATTATGGAATTGATTTCCTTTTCCCAGTCGCTCATGCGTATAACATTGCCGCCCATAACAACGGCAACAGTGTTCTTATTGAGAAAACCTGCGAACTTGACCATTTCAATCTCGCGCTGCTTGAGTCCGAGCTGCTTTCTGTCGCCGCCGATAACGAAAATGTATTCGCCCTCGTCGCCGTGGCGCATACCGCAGAGAATGATGACGGCATCCGCGTTTCTGATTGTGTCGGCCTTGCGGACAATTGCAGATGTAGGAACAAAGGTTGCATTGACATCGCCGTAATTCTCCTTAAGAGCCTGCATAAATGTCTTTGTATAAGGCGGATGAACCTGACTTGAGCCGTAGTCGCCGATGTTTTCAACCTCCGCAAGGTCGCCGACGACAGCGATATTTTTAAATTTGCTTCTGTCAAGCGGCAGAAGATTATTTTTGTTTTTAACAAGAGTGATTGATTTCTCGGCAGCCTCGCGTGCAAGGGCGATATGCTCAGCGTTTGCGATAAGTGACTTCGGATATTCCTTTTCGTCCTTCGCTTCGGTAAACGCAAGCAGAGTTCTGACAATTCTTATACAGATTTCGTCAAGCTGCTTTTCGGTTGCCTTGCCGCTGCGGATTGCGCGTCTGACATTGCTGACAGTGTATTTGCGTCTGATGTTCATTTCCACATCAAGACCCGCATTAAGTCCTCCCGCAGTGCTGTGAAGTCCGAAGAAGAAATCGGAAACGATGAAGCCGTCAAAGCCCCATTCCTTTCTCAGAACATCCTCAAGGAGATAATTGTTAACACCGTTGAATCTGCCGTTATAGCGGTTGTATGAACTCATAACCGCGCCTGCGCCCGCTTCAACGCACTTTTTGAAATGAGGAAGATAAACCTCTCGCTCGGTTCTCTTATCTGCGGTAACATTGACCCAGAAACGGGAATTTTCCATGCTGTTGAAAGCAAAATGCTTGATACAGGCTATAACATTCTGCGACTGCACGCCCTTGACAAGAGCGCAGCCCATTTTGCCTATATGTACGCTGTCCTCGCCGTAGGTCTCCTGACTGCGTCCGCCGCCGGGATTGTAAGGCAGATTGATGCAGACACCGCCGTAGAAATTGCCGCCGTGCGCACGGATTTCCTCGCCTATTGCCTTGCCGACACGCTCCTCAAGCTCGGGGTCAAAGGTTGCGCCGCGAGCCATTGTAACGGGGAAGCAGGTGGAATTGCCGCAGACGCAGCCACGCGGTCCGTCGCAGAATTTCATCTCGGGGAAGCCGAGACGCTCGCAGCCGCCCGCGCCGTAGGGCTTGTTATTATAGCTGCCGATGCCCATGCTTTCGTAATACTTGCAGTTGCCCGCAATAAGCTGAACCTTCTCCCTGAATGTCATTTCGGAAACAAGCTCTTTTGCCATTTCGTCAAAGCTGAGGCGGTAATTCTTATCAGATGTCATACAAACGCTCCTTTTAGTAAGAATAATTATAAAAATCACAGATTTTTGAGTATAATTGTATATATTATATTATATAAAGATGAAATATTCAAGATAAATCGCATATATTTGTCAATTGTTATCTTGACTAAAGTATGTAAATGCGTATAATAAAATTATCGGAATAAAAATCTATTTACAGGGAGAAAACCGATATGCTTTACATAGGAATCGATTTAGGTACATCAGCAGTAAAGCTGCTGCTTGTAAACGAAAACGGGGAAATTCTTAATGAAGCTTCAGAAGAATATCCCATATATTTCCCGCACGCAGGCTGGTCGGAGCAGAATCCCGCGGACTGGTACAAGGCTGTTCTGACGGGACTTCCGAGGCTGCTTGACGGCGCGGACAGAACACAGGTCAGAGGCATAGGAGTCGGCGGTCAGATGCACGGTCTTGTTGTGCTTGACAGTGACGATGAGGTTATCCGTCCCGCAATCCTGTGGAATGACGGAAGAACGGAAAAGCAGGTTGAATATCTCAACAATGTTATCGGCAGGGACAGGCTCTCCGAATATACCGCAAACATAGCCTTCGCAGGCTTCACCGCACCGAAAATACTGTGGATGAAGGAAAACGAGCCTGAATATTTCAGCAGAATCGCAAAGATAATGCTTCCCAAGGACTATATTGTCTACATGCTGACGGGCGTTCATTCCTGCGATTATTCAGACGCCTCGGGCATGCTTCTGCTTGATGTGAAAAACAAACGCTGGTCGGATGAAATGGTTGAAATCTGCGGCATTTCAAAGGAACAGCTTCCCGCGCTTTATGAGAGCTATGATGTTGTCGGAACAGTTAAAAACAGCATTGCGGAGCAGTTCGGTCTGAAGGATGTCAGGGTTGTTGCAGGCGCAGGCGACAATGCCGCCGCCGCAATCGGCACGGGTACGGTCGGCGAGGGAAAGTGCAATATTTCTCTCGGCACATCGGGTACAATTTTCATTTCAAGCGAAAATTTCGGCGTTGACAGCAACAACGCGCTTCATTCATTCGCCCACGCTGACGGAAATTATCACCTTATGGGCTGTATGCTTTCACCCGCCACGTGCAACAAATGGTTCATGGACGACATGCTGAACGATAAGGATTACGCGGCACTGCAGGCAAAAATAACCGATGATATGCCCGGCAGAAACAGCGTTTATTTTCTTCCCTATCTCATGGGCGAAAGAAGTCCCATAAACGATGTTAACGCACGCGGAACATTCACGGGCATGACAATGGACACAAAGCGTGAGGACATGCTTCTTGCCGTGCTTGAGGGCGTGGCGTTCGCTATCCGCGACAGCTTTGAAAAGGCAAAGGAGCAGGGCATAAAAATTGAGGCAAGCAACATCTGCGGCGGCGGAGCAAAAAGTCCGCTCTGGCAGAAAATCATGGCAAACGTACTCGGTATAAGGCTTGACAAGGTCAAAACCGAACAAGGTCCCGGCTACGGCGGCGCAATTCTTGCGATGGTCGGCACGGGAGCATATAAGAGTGTAAGCGAAGCATGCGGCAGGCTTGTCGAGATATCCTCTTCCGTTTATCCCGACGAAAAGCTTACGGAGCTTTACAATAAAAAATATCAGAACTTCAGCAGATTATATCCCGCACTGAAAGAAGTTTTCAGCGAAATTAAGGAGGAAGCATAATGGAAATATTCAAAAACATACCTCAGATAAAATTTGAGGGCGCGGACAGCAAAAATCCCCTCGCGTTCAAATTCTACGACGCGGAAAAAGAAATCATGGGCAAAAAGATGAAGGATTATCTCCCCTTTGCAATGGCATGGTGGCACAATCTCGGCGCGGCAGGAACGGACATGTTCGGCAGAGATACGGCTGACAAAAGTTTCGGCGCCGAAAAAGGCACAATGGAGCATGCAAAGGCAAAGGTTGACGCAGGCTTTGAATTCATGCAGAAGCTCGGCATTGAATATTTCTGCTTCCACGATGTTGACCTTGTTCCCGAGGATGAGGACATCAACGTTACAAACGCCCGTCTTGACGAGATAAGCGACTACATTCTCGGCAAAATGAAGGAAACAGGCATCAAGTGCCTCTGGGGTACGGCAAACATGTTCTCCAATCCCCGCTTCATGAACGGCGCGGGCTCGACAAACAGCGCGGGTGTTTTCTGCTTCGCCGCGGCTCAGATTAAAAAGGCTCTTGACCTTACCGTAAAATTCGGCGGCAAAGGCTATGTTTTCTGGGGCGGCAGAGAGGGCTACGAAACTCTGCTCAATACCGATGTTAAATTCGAGCAGGAAAATATCGCTCGCCTTATGCACCTTGCGGTTGACTACGGCAGAAAGATAGGCTTTACAGGCGATTTCTACATCGAGCCGAAGCCGAAGGAGCCTATGAAGCATCAGTACGATTTTGACGCGGCTACCGCTATCGGTTTCCTCCGTCAGTACGGACTTGACAAGGATTTCAAGATGAACATTGAAGCAAATCACGCCACGCTTGCGGGTCACACCTTCCAGCATGAGCTGAGAATTTCGGCAATCAACGGCATGCTCGGTTCAATCGACGCAAATCAGGGCGACTATCTTCTCGGCTGGGACACAGACGAATTCCCGTTTGATGTTTATGAGGCAACGCTCTGCATGTACGAGGTTATCAAGGCAGGAGGCTTAACAGGCGGCTTCAACTTTGACGCAAAGAACCGCCGTCCGTCAAACACATATGAGGACATGTTCGGAGCGTATGTTCTCGGCAAGGACACCTTTGCACTCGGTCTTATCAAGGCCGCCGAGCTTATTGAGGACGGAAGAATCGATGAGTTTATAAAGAATAAGTATTCGTCATTTGAGACAGAACTCGGAAAGAAAATCCGCTCGGGCGAAACAACGCTTGAGGAGCTTGCCGCTCATGCAGCTGAGCTTAAGGGTATCGACTCCCCGGCTTCGGGCAAGCAGGAAAGACTTGAAGGCATTCTCAATCAGATTCTTTTTAAATAACAATATAGAAGAATCTAACAGGTAAACAAGGCAAAGACGGACAACCCGCCGGGAGCAAAATCCCGACGGGCTGTTTTTTGATGTGTTAAATCCTTATTTTAACAGAGCATGAGCCGTCATCGGGAAGATGTCCGTCGGCATAAACCCTGTATTCTCCCGGAAAGACCTTTCTTTCTCCGTTAATGTCAAAAAGTGAAAAGCTTTCCGCGTTTAAAGCAAAGCTGACAGCTTTACTCTCACCCGGCTTAAGATGTACGCGCTTAAAGCCCTTAAGTCTCAGCTTCGGCTGATTCGGAAGTCCTGCGCTGTCGATATAAAGCTGAACTACCTCGTCGGCTTCGCAATCGCCCGTATTTTTAACGGTAACCTGCACTCCTCCGGAATTGCCCGTGATATCGGAATACTCAAATTCCGTGTATGACAGACCGTAACCGAATTCGTAAAGCGGGCTGATTTTTCTGTACATATATGTTCTGCCGTTTTCCATTTCATAATCGTCAAACGGCGGCAGGTCGTCGGTGCTTACGGGGAATCCGAGCGGAAGTCTGCCCGAGGGTGAAACCGCGCCGAAAAGAATATCGGCTATTGCGTCGCCTCCCCTGTCACCCGGATACCACGCTTCAAGAAGCGCCCGGCTGAGGCCGGCGGGCTCTTTAAGCTCAAGCGCGCTTCCGTTTTCGACAATAAGCACAATGTTTCTGTTTACCGCATAAAGCTTTCTCAGAAGGCTGAGCTGCTCCGCGGGAAGCGCGAGGTCGGTCTTGTCCTTTCCTTCGCTTTCATATTCAATTCCGAGTCCGAGAACAGCAACAATAACATCCGCTTTTTTTGCCGCTTCAAGCTCAAAGCTGAACGCTTCCTCTTCATTTTCACACGGCGTTGTCCATTCAAGCTTTACAAACGGCTCGCCCGATGTTCTTGAATATCTGACAAGAAACTCAAGTCTTTCGCCCTTTTTCAGTCTTACCGGTTCACCGTTGTATTTTTCTCCGTCGATAATCAGCTCGGGCGGTGTGCATTTCGGGTAACCGCCTGCCGAAACTCTGAACGTGTATTCGCCCGAACGCGGCGCAACGATTCCGCCTCTGAAAATACACGAAAACTCCTGCGTTGTAACAAGCGGGTCGGGGAACCGGTCAAGCCATGCATAAGCAACCGCCTCATCAATACGCCTCTGCGGTATACCCTCAAAGGCGGAGTTATCATAAAACGAAGCCTCTATTCCGCTTGTTCCGTCATCCAGCGAATAGCAGAAATACGGAATTTCGGTAAACGCACTGTTCGCTTTAACATAATCCCAGCGGACATGCGCTGCATTCTCTGTGTATTTTCTGATTCCTTCAAGAGCGGAAACGGGTTTATTGACAGCCTTGCCCGAATAATCTCCGAACTGACATACGGCGGCATTGTTGCCGACAACAAGGATATTCGCGTCCTTTTTCAGCGGAAGAATGCCGTCGTTTTTCAGCAGAACCATCGACTTTATCGCGGCCTCATAGGAAAGCGCGGAATGCTTTTCACAGCCGATGAGGTCAAGCTTACGGTCGGAGAACGGTTCCTCCTTTTCAAACTGTCCCGCCTTGATTCTCGCGATAAGAACCCTGCGGACAGCCTCGTTGATGCGTTCTTCGGTGACCTTGCCTGCTTCAAGCTGCTTTTCAAGATGATTTTTATAGAACTGACCGCCGCCGCATTCAAGGTCAACGCCTGCGTTCATCGCGGCGGAAGCGGCATCCTCGGGAGTGTCATGCGTTTTGTGTCTGTTCCAGAGGCATTCAATTGCGCCGCAGTCGGAAACAACATAGCCGTCAAAGCCCCATTCGTCACGGAGAATATCTTTTAAAAGACGGCTGTTTTCGTGGCACGGTACGCCGTTGACGGCGTTGTATGCGCCCATGACAGCCTCGGGATGAGCCTCCTGCACGGCGATTCTGAACGGCTCAAGATGGTATTCGCGCAGAGTTTTTTCGCTCATCTTTGCGTTGCAGGAGA
>JAZUDP010000152.1:0-4090 GCA_045639705.1 Acutalibacteraceae bacterium | reverse complement strand
GCTTTTCTGCGTTACAGATAATTCTTCCGTTTGGTAGGGGCTACTTTTTCCACCACCGTTTGGGTATTTTATCTGTAACATTGCTTCAGCCATTGTTAACATAGATATCACCTCCTTGTTATTTTTTTCGGCTGTTTATTGCCTTCCATATATACCCCGACAGAAAAATTCAAAATGTTCCTGAAAAATGAAAAAAATTTTTTAAAATTTTTTTGTGCATAAAATTGTGCTACCAGTATTCATATTACAAATTAAAGCGATATATTTAAAATGTGTCGCAGTATTTTAATACCTGAAATTATATTTATAAATAAAAAAAGCCCCGCTGAAATGGGAATGTTCCCAAATCAACGGGGCTGAATGCTTAAACTGTCTTTTCAATATATGCAGGTATCTTTTCTTTTATCTTTGCCATTCGTTTCGCAACTGTGCTGTGATTCTTATATCCGAGTGCCTGTGCAATCTCATGCTGTGTTTTGCCGTCCATCTTCATAAAGCAAATCATTCTGTCGGTTTCATCAATCGTATTAAGAAAGCCGACTAAAAGTTTAGTGAAATCGGAATCTGATATTTCCTCTATTTCATCTTCGGGACTTAACCCGACCAAATCACTTTCGGCAAGTTCTTCAAAAGAGAGCAGACAATCAAACTTCCTTCGCAAGCCGTACATTTTTCTTTCAAAATCTATTTTCGAATGGTTTTCCTTTTGATTTTCATTGAAATCTTCGATAACGGCGGTTTTACGGGAAATATCATAAAGCTCGGGAACCTGCTGACCTACCATTAAAGCATTAATCACCTGCAGGTCAACAGCTTCAAAGACCGTATCATAAACGATCCGTATTTCTTCATTTGTAAGCTCGGATACATCTTTTCCTGCGTTTTTGGCAAACTTATTTAATTCAGCGTCAATCGTATTTTTATACAACTGTAAAATTGCTGATGCTTTTTCATCTTCCACATTTTCTGTGAGTATGCTGAAAAATTCGTTGTAATTTATCTCGCTGTAATCAGTATTTCCGTCAAATATATCCGAAGCCTCTGAAACGATTTCCCCAATTATATTACTGTCAGTATTCATCAGAAAGTTAACCGGGTGGTCTTTTGAAAAGTTTTTCATCGACTTATTTATCCCGAGACCTTTCAGATTGTCTTTCCAATACTGAGCAAATATTTTCTTTGTTCGGGCGAAAACATCCGCTTTTTCGGGCGGCAAATCAACTTTAGGTTCTAAAGAATAACCTTCGGTTATATCGTTTTCCTTTACAACTTTCTTGATTTCTTTTATCTGCTCCGGAGTGTATTTCGCTTTTCCGAATCCCATAATATCACCTCTTTCAAAATGATATTACCATGCTAAAAACGCATTTACAAGACTGAATTTGCAGTAGAATCGGGTAAAGTACTGGTTATGGGACTTAAATCAATTTATCCTGCCTGTGATTCTGTATTGTTTGTATAATACTGTGCCTGAGCGTTCCAAAGCTTACAGTATTTTCCGTTTGTTTCTTTCAGCAAGTCTTCATGGGAGCCAAACTGAATCATTTCGCCCTCGTGGAATACGGCGATTTTATCGCAGAAGCGGCAGGAGGACAGGCGGTGCGAGATATAAACAGCCGTTTTATCCTCGACCATATCGTTGAAACGGGAGTAAATCTCATACTCCGCAATCGGGTCAAGGGAGGCTGTCGGCTCATCAAGAATTACAAACGGTGCGTCCTTATACAATGCTCTCGCAATAGCAATTTTCTGTGCTTCACCACCCGATATTTCTATTCCGTTTTCGTCAAAGTCTTTATAAATAACGGATTTCAGACCGTCAGGAAGTGTTGATACTCTTTCTTTCATACCTGCTATATTAAGGCATGAAAGAACCTTATCCTCGTCATATTCTTGCGTGCAGGCAACATTTTCGCCGAGTGAAAACGAGAACAGGCGGAAGTCCTGAAAGACGACGGAAAACAGTGCAAGGTAATCTTCATAATCATATTTTGTAATGTCAATTCCGTTGAGAGTGATATATCCTTCCGTCGGGTCGTATAATCTGCAAAGGAGCTTTATCATTGTAGTTTTGCCGCTGCCGTTCATACCGACAACCGCAACCTTTTCGCCGACCTTGAATTTAAACGAAAGATTCTTAATTGCGTAAACATCCGAGTGCGGATATTTGAAGCTGACATTATGAAATTCAATGTCGTAAATGTTGTCACTGCGTTTTTCGGTGGGAATCGTACCGTAGTGCATCTCGGACGGCATATCGAGATATTCAAAGAAAAGCTCCAAATAATCGTTGTTAGCTCTCAACTCCGCAATGCTTCTTGAAAGTATGGTACAGCTTTCGGTTATTCTTGAAATACAAAACTGATATTTAAGAAATCCACCGAGCCCGAACGCACCGATATATACCTTTAATGCCACATAAAGATATGTTATACTATTGGAAATAAGATATATAATGTTATGCGCATTGTTGTTTTTTCGCATATTGGTGAACCATTCTTTACTGCATTTTTCCCATTCTCCGTAGAATCTGTCAACAGATGAACGAATAAGCTTTTTCTGATTGAATATGTGAATATCCTTGCCCGCCTTACTGTCATCTGTATAGTCATTCAGGTAATAGTGCAGGGGAATCTGACACAGTGCACGCTTCTTCTGACTTTCAACTATTCTGCGGCTGTATTTTGTGATTTTCCTATAATCAATTACAGACAGACAAGTGATGACACCAAAGAAAACCAATGTCATTAACGGAGAATCAATGAATTTTTCCGCTCCGAAAAGATTATCTGTCGAATGTTTAAAAAACATGCCGAAGCATATTCCTACACTCATAAGCAGTAAAAAAAGACCTTCAAAAAAGCAAATCATCTGCCCCATAAGTACATTGAAACCGCTTTGACCTGCACGGTCTGTTATCATCTGTCTCTTGGCGCGCACGGTGCTGTCTTCGGTGTTTTTATAATCCATTTCAAAGCTTTTGTTGTTCAGAAGCATATCTTCCCACTTTGAAGCGATTATATTGAATGTGCGCACTCTGCGCCACGAATAATCACGAATTACGCGCAGGAGGATTTCAACCAAATAGCAGGAGAGCAGAATCACAAGGATTTTCATTCTTCTGTCGCCGGCAAGCTCGTCAACAATTGAGGCGGTTATGTAATTTGAGCCGACTCGCGTCAGTGAACAACAGAATGAAAAGAAAGCACAGTGAAAGGTAAAGTGCGGCGTCGTTTCATTTACAAGCTTTATCGCCCGTTTTATTATTAAATATTCCTGCTTTATGGTTCTTTTTTTCTCAGTTTTCATTGTTTTCCGCCTCCTCCCTGTAATATTTGCTTTGAATGTTGAACATTTCGACGTATTTGCCGTTTTTGCTCATCAGTTCTTCATGTGTGCCGACTTCGGCAACGGTGCTGCCGTCAAGCAGAACTATTCTGTCGCAGAAGCGTGTTGAGGAAAGTCGGTGAGAAATATAAACGGATGTTTTGTCGTTTGAAATTTCGCTGTATTTAAGATAGATTTCGTTTTCGGCAATCGGGTCAAGTGCGGCTGTCGGCTCATCAAGTACAAGTATGGGAGCATCCTTGTATATTGCCCTTGCAAGCAGCAGTCTCTGCATTTCACCGCCTGAAAGTTCAATGGCGTTTTCGTTGATTGTTTTTACAAGATACGTGTCTTCTTTATCCGTAAGGCGTTGTATTTTTTCAAAAAGTCCTGCCGCTTTAACACAATCATTAAAACGGTATCTGTCACTTTCGCGTGCCGGCAGCATTGAAACATTTTCAAGTATAGTACAGGGCAGAAAACGCGGTTCCTGAAAAACTGCAGAAATGATTTTATAGTAATCATCACGGTTTATTTCACTTATATCAATACCGTTCAGCAGTATCTGTCCCGATGTTGGACGGTATAAACCGCAAAGGAGCTTAACAAGTGTTGTTTTACCGGCTCCGTTCACTCCCACAAGGGCAAGATTTTCGCCACCATGAATTGTCAGGTTAATATTATGCAGAATTTCTTTTTCGCTTTCGGGATATGTAAAGCAAACATTCTTAAATTCAATTTCATACGGCGTGTCGGCAGGCAG
>JAZUDP010000151.1:0-3286 GCA_045639705.1 Acutalibacteraceae bacterium | reverse complement strand
CGCAGCCTGAGAAAGCCGCAAATCCAATAGTTTTAATGCCTTTCGGCAATGTTATAGATTTGATAGAAGAGCAACCTACAAATAAACAACTCTCACCCATATCTTTAATGCTATCAGGTAAAATTACAGTTTCAAGCTTTTCACAGCCAACGAACAAATATTGCCCAAGGTTCTCTACGCCTTCAAGCATTGTTACTTTCTGAAGATTCGAACAGTTTTCAAAAGCGCGCTCTCCGACAGTTTTTACACTGCCGGGTATTGTTACTTCTGTGATAGAATTATTATCCTTAAAGGCAGCAAACCCAATTTCTGTTACAGTCTCAGGCAGGCAGATACTTCCTCCACTGCCTCTGTATCCTGTAAGAACACCGTTTTCGTCGATTATAAAATCGCTGTCTTCCGCAAAAGCGGTCAGCCCTGCGAAGGGGATTGCGCTCAATATCATTAAAACGGTCAGAATGATACTGAGTATTTTTCTTGATTTTTTCATTTAACATCTTCCTTTCTGTATTTTTAATACAAAACACCGCAGCGCGCAGGATAAGCTTTCATTGCATTGCGGCGTTATTGCCAAAATGGATATTTATATATATTATAGCAACATTTTCCGGTTAATCAAGGGGCTTTTAAAATGTTGAACAAAAACATTTAGTGTGCAGAATCGTTGATTTTGCGGTATTTTCGGGACAAAAACGAAGCATATTTTTGAAAACACATATGTAATCCCACGGTATTTATGTGTATTAGGTTCATCACATCAGTTCTTCGACAAAAAACGCTCACACAGTTTAACATATCAAGAGAAGCTTTTCGGGTAATAGCGAAATTGTCAAAACTATACGATTATAAAAATTTGCACATTCAACAAAACTGAAATAGGTACAATACGCCACAGGATTCATCTGATTCAAAAAATAAAATCAAACCGCTTTATGCGTTGGACTTATCGCAGCATTGTGCGATAAGACAGCGAATAGGGCGGTTTTTTCTTTTAAATGTAAACAATTTGTAAATCTTTTAAAATCCACTTCAGATTTTGCTGTTTTTTGTCCTTATTTATGGAGGGATTTTTAAATACAAAATATCCAACGAACAAGCGACAGGTTTGTTGAAAACGCTGAATTTAAAAAACTTTTCAGAAAAATGCCAAGTTTTTCAAAAAAATGTCCAGTAAGAAGTGTAGGGTTTGTTGAAAATGCTGAAATTTAAAAATTTTTCAAAATAATGGAAAACTTTTCAGAAAAATGTCCAGTAAGAAGTAGAGGGGTTTATTACAACTGAATAGCCGTCCTATGTAAATAAACCGCCATGACCTTGCAAAAGCAAGCGAGCGCTACGGTCTGAAACAGCCGCGGATTGCACAGTACCCATAGAAATATGCGGATTACCTGCAGAAAACACATTCGGGTTAAACGGCAAAATGTACCTTTATCTGATATGAAAGATGATTATGAAGCCTGTATTGATTACCCAAAATCTATCCGATAAAGGAACAGAACAACGGCATCGAGCCGAAGAAAAAATGGCAGAAATCGGCTTGTTGAAAAAATCTGAAAAATTTTAAAGGAAGTGATTTTATTCCAAGAAAGACGAAAGAATGCCACCTGTTTTACAAAATCGGTGATGATGAAATCCAGATTGACAGCTTCGATAAAAAGCTGAACACCGATATTCTGAAACTGTCCGAAGAAGAACCCTCTGCCGTTTTTATCATCAATGATGAAAGCAAACCTCTCTATCTTCGGGCGGCTGTGAAAATGAAAAACATATCTTTTCTTTTCCGTAAAACACCGTCGGCAAAAACAAAAAAGTCCCGCTCCGAAAACGGAAAGCGGCACATAAATAATCTTAAAAATCAAAAGAAAGAAAGGTGATAATTATGGACGAAAATAAATCTAAACAAGATAAACTGCTCGAAGCAATCAGAGAAATGAACAGGGCTTCTGACCCCAATAAATTACAGGCTGTTTCTATGTCAGAGATGTATGAAACGGTATATCAAAGTCAGCCTGCCGTTATTGAAGATTTCCTGTATCCGGGGCTTTGTGTTCTTGCAGGCGATTCAAAAATCGGCAAAAGCTTTCTCGTTTCACAGATTGCTTTTCATGTTGCGACGGGAAAAGAATTCTGGAATAAAGCGGTTTCAAAAGGAACTGTTTTGTATCTTGCTCTTGAAGACCAATACTCCAGAATACAGAAAAGGATGTTCAAAATGTACGGCGAAGAAAATACCTCTGACCTGTATTTTTCAATCACCGCAAGCACAATAACTGCCCACCTTGAAAATCAGTTAAACGACTTTGTAAGAGGTCATCCGAATACTAATTTAATCATCATTGACACCATGCAAAAGGTACGCGGAGGAGTTACCGATAACTACAGTTATTCAAAGGATTATGAGTTTATTTCGCAGTTAAAAAAGATTGCCGATGACAATTCTTTGTGTCTTTTACTTGTTCATCATACAAAGAAAATGAAAGATGATAAAGACCCGCAAAATGATATTACGGGAACAAAAGCACTTATGGCTGCGGCTGATTCTTCTATGGTTTTGGTTAAAGAAAGTCGCACAAGTCTTAACGCAATACTCAATATTACGGGACGCGATCAGCCCGATACGCGAATTAAAATCAGAAAAAATCCTGAAACTCTGATATGGGAATCAGAGGAATTTGAGACTGATATTTACAAAGAACCGCCCGACCCGTTATTGCAGAATATTGCAGATATCGTTATCAGAAACGGCGGCAAATGGAGCGGCAGCGCGACCGAACTTGCGGCACTTTCAGGCGCTGATATAAAGCCTAATAAGCTGACATTGAAGCTTAATATCAACGCTTCAAAACTTCGTTATGACCACGGTATTGACTACAAAAACGTACATACACATAACGGAAGATTCATTGAATTACAGCTTATTGAGAAAAGAACCGCGACGGTTGGCGACGATTGCGACGATAAACTGCCGTGTGGTGTTTTACCGTAACGACCGTAACTATCGTAACGCAAAAGAAGCGGTATCGTCTTATCAAGCAATGAATTTGTGTACTCAAATTCCTAACGCTTGAAAGATGGCATCATCTTATCAAGCATCGTCTTTGTGTACTCACAAAGACCTTGTCAGGGAAGCGCCCCTGAAACCCTAAATCAGAAAGGATTGATTATTATAGCAGAAAATGAAAGAAAACATATGATCTATAAAAAGTTCTATATGAACGATGAAGAGCTTTTTAATCTCAACCAAAAGATTGCGCAAACGCATTTTACACGGTCTTCTTATCTTCGG
>JAZUDP010000150.1:0-3229 GCA_045639705.1 Acutalibacteraceae bacterium | reverse complement strand
CACTGACCATCTGCAACGGAAATACCGGATCCGCTGGAAATAACGTTATCGCTGCCCTTTGTATTTGCAGAACGCTTTGTCACACGCTTCTCACCCTTTGCTACAAGAATGTCAGCACTCAAAGACTCACAGATGAAGTATTCCTTCCACTGATCTGCCAAAACACCACTAAGAGCACCGAGGCCTGCGCTTGCCAAACCACTGGTAGCAAGTGCGCCACCTGCAAGAGCTGCTGCAACTTTAATAAGTCCCATAATTAAAACTCCTTTCAAAGTTAAGTTCCGATGTTGAATATATATTCCGAAAATGAAACATATATTTATCTGTATTATAACATATACTTTAAGACTTTTCATCACTAAATTACATAAAATTTATAAAAATTTAAAAATATGTACAAAATATAACGGAAAAGGCCGCTGAATGCTTTTTTGTCCTCTGAAATTTTACATTAAACTGTAAAATGTAAAATTATGTTGAAAAAAGCAGAAAGAAATGATACAATAAATCATTAAAATTTATGAGGTATGATTATGTCAAACAAGAATTACATAGAAAAAGCGAACGCTGTTGTACCTTCTCAGGCTCAGCTTGATTTTATGGATACGGAGTTTATTGCATTCGTTCACTACGGAATGAATACCTTTTCAAACTCTGAATGGGGCAGCGGCAGAGAGCCTGTCAAATATTTCAATCCCGCCGAACTCAACGCTCTTCAGTGGGTCAAGGCAGTCAAGGCGGCAAGAATGAACGGTCTTATCCTTACATGCAAGTATTCCGACGGCTTCTGTCTCTGGCCGAGCAAATATACGGAACACAGCGTTAAAAATTCACCGTGGCTCGAAGGCAAGGGCGATGTTGTGCGTGAGGTTGTAAATGCCTGCCGTGCCGAGGGTATAAAATTCGGCATTTACCTCTCCCCCTTCGACATGCACGAAAAAAGCTTCGGTACGGACAAATACAACGATTTCTTTGTTAATCAGCTCACAGAGCTATGTACGGATTACGGCGACATTTTCTGCGTGTATTTCGAACGCGACCACAGCGGCAAACAGAATTACGACTGGCAGAGATATTACAGTACTATACGGAAGCTGCAGCCAAACGCAATGATATGCAACTGCGGTCCCGACATACGCTGGTGCGGCAATCACACAGGCGTAGGCAGGTCGAGCGAATGGAGCGTTGTCCCCAGGGAGCTTATCAATGACGCCGACCCCGAAAAGCTGGTTCAGCCCGACCTCGGAAGCAGAAACAAAATCAAAAAAGCCGATGAGCTTGTATGGTTCCCGATGATAATGGACCTTTCAATGCGTCCCGGCTGGTTCTTTCACGACACCGACAACTCAAACATGAAAATACTCGCCAAGGCGGTTGAAACCTATTTCAAATCTGTCGGAAACAACGGAACATTCCTTCTGAATGTCGCGCCCTCTCACAGCGGCAAGATTGACCGCTCCGACCTCGAACAGCTTGTAACAATCGGCGCTCAGCTTGAAATAGAGTTCAAGAACGAATTTACCGAGGGCGCGGAATTCAAGGCCTCAAACGAGTATGACGAGCTTCATTCCGCAAAACGCATCAACTCCGGCAAATCATTCTACCGTACAGCCGACAACGCGGGAAAAACAACAATAACCGTTGACATGGGCGATGTATACAACATCAACAAGGTTGTGCTTGCCGAAAACATAAGAACAGGTCAGCAGGTTGAAAAATTCAAGCTGTACTATTATTATAATAAACGCTGGCATAAAATCTATCAGGGCGGCACAATAGGCAGAAAAAAGGTCTGCATGCTCCCCCCGATGGATGCACGCAGAATAAAGCTCGTTATCGAAAAAACAAGAGGCTTCGCCACTCTTACCGATTTCAGAGTATACTGATTCACAGTATAAAACAACGAAGCGGCAGAAAAATATCAATTCTGCCGCTTTTATTTGCAAAAAAACTTGACATTCCGTCATTACCGCACTATAATTTCAATAGTCACGGGCGCGTAGCTCAGTTGGGAGCCTGACAGGCACAGTTGCACAACCCCATAAAACACAACCTAATAAAAAAATCTGACAGACTTGACACGGGCTCGTAGCTCAGTTTGGGAGCCTGAAAGGCACGGTTACACAACCCCATAAAACACAACCTAATAAAAAATCTGACAGACTTGACACGGGCTCGTAGCTCAGTTTGGGAGAGCGTACGGTTCGCATCCGTAAGGTCGAGGGTTCGATCCCCTTCGGGTCCACCATCGTCTGACAGACGAAAAGCAACCTGCTTCATCTGAGGCAGGTTGCTTAATTTTTTGAGACACCACCGTATAATTATACAGTGATGTCTCAGCTTGCTTTTAACGGTTCGCAGTCTATGCCGTTCATAAACTGCTGTAAATCAAAGCTGAATTCAATATTTAATTTGTAATCACGGAACACTTCAATTCTTTTAATCATACTGTTTACAATCATTTTCTTCGCTTCATGGCTTGCCGTTTCATACAATTCTGCCCATGAAATCAGCTTATCATATTTATCAAACAGTTCATCGAGAAGCTGTTCCTCGTTTCTCAACTCAGCTTCGGCGGCATTACAGACTTCTTTAAGATTACTGCATTTTTCCTCTGACTGTGTAATCAGTTCTGATAAAACAGAGCTTGAAAAATCACTTTCACCCTGCAGGCATTTAATAATTTCCGCTTTAAGCATATTCAGCTTTTTAAGTTCTTTATTATATTCCATCTGTGCATCGGCAAGGTTTTGCTTGATTTCGGAAAGCTCTTTTTCATAGCGAACCGAGACGATGCTGCTTTTAGGAACACCCTGCATTTTTGTAAAAACATCCTTCGGACTGTGTGTAATTGCAGAATCAATATCTTCACGAATATACAAACTGTTTAAACATAAGTGTATTTTCTTCTTCTGTGATTGCTCCGTAATACATAAGCGTGCTGCAATAAAGCTCCCATCCGATCTCAAGATTTGCAATATCTTCACATAATCTCGGACGGATTTTGAAATTGTATTCACGGGCTTTATCTCTGAAAAACTCTCTGTTTTGAAGGAAGGTATCTTTCAGATACGATACTAATTCCTGCTCACCGTTTTCTTTATTCAGATACTTTTCCTTTATCATTTCGGTTGCAAGATAAGTGAAATGAGAATGCGTTCCGTCCTCTGCGAAGCACTGATGTTCTGAGAATTCACCAATGTTAATATCGCCGGGCTTCAGCTCCAAA
>JAZUDP010000149.1:0-2336 GCA_045639705.1 Acutalibacteraceae bacterium | reverse complement strand
GACGAAGCTATCACGGACATTGCAGGCATGAACATGACCGGCAAATACAGTTACTCAGACTATAAAACGATGCTTCAGCAAAGAAATGACATAATTTCAACCAAAATGAATGATATTATGGTTTCAATTTCAAAATTCCAGGAAGGCTACAAGGAAGGTACTGAGGCGGCTAAGCTTTCTTTCAATACAATAAATATGTATATTGAGGACGACAGCAAACAGCTTATGGGCGACTATTTGCTTAAATTTGATTTCTCTGCAAAGGCAAAGGAAGACCTTACAAAGGTATTCATGCAGGGTAACTGCCAGATTATACTTGCAATACTTGATGCTCTTTCAATTTCTGCGGAAGATACCGATTCAACTCTTATTGACCGTATGGTAAATACAGGCGTTGACGGCGTTGCCGATAAGTATAATACCGCATATCCGACGGTTGCAAAGGCCGTCAGAGCGATGAATGCCGAATACGGAAAAGATGCGCAGGTAATTTATGACAGCTGGGAATCATTTCAGCAGATTTTCAAAAATGTTGAAGAAAACTATGCGGTTGACGGCAAAGACGGCGAATATAATACCGAAATTACCGAAGAAATCGACACCGACGGCATGGATAAGGAAACGGCTCAGTTTGCTGAGAATTTAGCAGGGCTTTCGGGAGACATAGAAACAGCCTATGCTACTACCGAGGCAACGCTTTATGAAAATCTGAAAAATACAGAATTTAAAGACGGAACTCTGCTTGATTTCTTTATGCAGCCCAAGGAGAGCATCACACCCGCAGACCTTTACTTTATTGTTGATTCAATGAACGATGCTCAACGCGTCCAGCTTGAAACCGTCGGTCTTGTGCAGATGCTTATCTGCGCTTATGCGGACACCGAAAACGACGATAAGCTGACGAAGGAAAGCATTGAGACATATAACGGGATTGTTGACGGCTTTGAAGCGATTTCAGTATATACAAGCGTTGACCGAAGCATATTTACGGACGGCGTTGCATTCACAAGTGCTGCTACCGAGCATGAGGCACTCTACGGTGAAAGCTGGTTCGATACGAAGAGCATGACACTCAATGTTTCTAATGAGGATTATCTTAAGGTAATAACTTATACCAGTATTGCAACAGGATTTTTCGGCGCCGTTTTTTTGGGAATGCAGTTATCCTATCCTGTGATTCTTAAATTGAAACATATAAATGATCATAAAAATTATTTGTTATCGGTGGGTTCAATCAATGCGCTCGGTAATGAAGCTAAACTGGCAAGTATTGATAAACAAATTAATGAATTGCATCAGAAATCCCAGAATTATTACAAATCTATTCTGAATACCAGGTCAACAGCATTCCTTGCATTAAAATGGGCATCATTTGTTTTCTTCGTTATCGGTCTTGCGATTGACATTACACTTATTGTGCAGTATTTCACAGTTGAGGGTATTGTCGAGGAGGTCATACCGCACCATATCGTAACTGCCGTTGATACTCCCGAGGGAGAGGATTACGCTTACTATGAAACAGTGAAGAACCTCAAGGGTGAGGCACAGGATACAAACAACCACGAGGGTGACAAGAGCATTGGCTGGCTCACACTTTACACAACAAAAGACAAAGCAGCAGGCAATCCGATTCTTGCAGAAAACTTCAAGCTTCAGACAGGCTCATCGAGCTTTAAGGAAGGCGCGTCTTTCGTTCATCTCTTCAATGAATCAGCCGCTCTCAACCTTACAGACGAAAAATACACAGGCGTTAAGGACAGCATGAACGGTACATACATCACGTTTAACCGTGCAGCTTCAACACTTGTCGGAAGTGTTGTTACAAACGGCACAGCGGCAATAATCGGTGTCGGAGGACTTGCAGTCGGCGCAATTTTAGGCGCATTGATAACGAAACTCGCAGGAAAGAAAAAGAAAGAAAATCCTGTTGAAGTATAAATCAAGGAGGTATTATCATGAAAAAAGTATTGGCAGTAATTCTTGCGGTTGTTATAGGCTTAACCGCATCGGTGAACGCATTTGCGGCATCGGCGAAGAAAACCTATATCAGCGACATTGTTGCCGTTACGGCAAAGGACGAAGCTGACGCGAAATCACAGCTCGAAAAAGAAGGCTACAAGCTGCTTTCAAACAGCAACGTCAATTCATCGCTTAAAACAGGCGTGTACATCGGCTACAAAGAAACCGACAACGCTGACGAAGCTATCACGGACATTGCAGGCATGAACATGACCGGCAAATACAGTTACTCAGACTATAAAACGATGCTTCAGCAAAGAAATGACATAATTTCAACCAAAATGAATGATATTATGGTTTCAATTTCAAAATTCCAG
>JAZUDP010000148.1:0-19112 GCA_045639705.1 Acutalibacteraceae bacterium | reverse complement strand
TTCTGCTTGCCTGTTGAAAGGTCGTCAAGACATCTTACTCTGCAGCCGAGCTTCAGCACGGCCTCACAAAGATTTGAACCGATAAATCCCGCTCCGCCCGTTACAAGGAAAAGAGAATTTTCGGGAAATTTTACATTTTCATAGCTCATAATTAAAGTCTCCAGTAGGAATATCCTGCGTTTTCGTATTCTTTTCTGTTAAGAAGTCCCTTAATGTCAAGAAGAACCTTCTTACCTTCTCCGAAGAAGCTGTCAATATCGTTCATGGTGAAGGAGCTGAACTGAGTGTGAGCAACCGCGAGAACAACAGCGTCCATGTTCTTTACCGTTTCAATATCGACAAACCTTACGCCGTAGAGCTTTTCGGCTTCGTCGGCGTCCGCCTGCGGGTCGGCGATAACAGGAGTAATTCCGTACTCCTTAAGCTCATTTACAATATCAATAACCTTTGTATTTCTTGTATCGGGGCAGTTTTCCTTGAATGTAAAGCCGAGTATTGCGACTTTGGCATTTTTGACCGATTTATCGGCTGCAATAAGATTCTTAACAACATTTTCGGCAACATATTTGCCCATGTCGTCATTAATTCTTCTGCCCGCAAGGATAACCTGACTGTGATAGCCCATCATTTCGGCTTTGTATGTAAGATAATCCGGGTCAACTCCGATACAGTGACCGCCGACAAGTCCCGGGAAAAACTTAAGGAAATTCCATTTTGTGCCTGCAGCCTCAAGAACGGATTTGGTGTCAATCCCCATCTTGTTGAAAATGATGGAAAGCTCGTTCATAAATGCAATATTTATATCTCTCTGACTGTTTTCGATTACCTTGGCAGCCTCAGCAACCTTAATGCTTTCGGCTCTGTGAACGCCTGCATCAACAACAAGCTCATATACTTTCGCAATACAGTCAAGAGATTCCTCATCCATACCCGAAACAATCTTCCTGATGGTTTCAAGACGGTGAACCTTGTCGCCGGGATTAATTCTTTCGGGAGAATAACCGATTTTAAAATCAACGCCGCACTTAAGTCCTGACTCTTTTTCAAGAATCGGAACACAGACATCCTCTGTAACGCCGGGATAAACAGTCGACTCAAAAACAACTATTGAACCTTTTGTAAGATTTCTGCCGAGGATACGGCTTGCACCCTCAACCGGCGTAAGGTCGGGCGTATGATCATCGTTTACGGGTGTAGGAACCGCAACAATATGGAATTTTGCTTCTCTGAGTCTTGTTTCATCGGAGGTAAAATCTACGGACGTATTCTTTATAGCTTCGTTTCCGACCTCGTTTGTGGGGTCAATACCGTTCTTATAAAGCTCAATTTTCTTTTCGTTAAGGTCATAGCCTATGACATCAACCTTTTTTGCAAACGCAACCGCAATAGGCATTCCGACATAGCCGAGACCTACAAGAGAAAGCTTTTCTTCCTTATTTATAATCTTTTCATAAAGACCGTTATACATTTGCTACCGCTCCCTGTTTATTATTAAGCTCCATTATTTCAATAATTGAAGCATTTACTTTTCTTACATCGTACTTTTCAATTGCAATTTTTCTGCCCTCTTTGCCCATTCGTTCGGCAACGGACGGATAAAGTATAAACGCTTCCATCGTTTTAACAAGCGACTGCGTATCCCTGACAGGTAAAAGTACACCGTTTACCTTATTTGTAACTGTTTCGCGGCAGCCCGGAGCGTCGGTAGTTATGACAGCTCTCTCACATGACATAGCCTCAAGCACTGTTTTCGGCGTACCCTCGCGGTAAGACGGCAGAACAAAAACATTGCACATTTCCATATAGGGTCTTATATCGGTCTGCTCGCCGAAATACTCTATTGAACCGTCGTCAATATATTTCTGCAGCTCTTCTTCGGTTACAGCCGACGGATTTGTATCATAAGGTCCCACAAGCAGACATCTTGTTTCGGGATATTTTTTATGTATCTCCCGCGCGGCGTCAATGTACTCACCGACGCCCTTGTCTCTGATAAGTCGGGATATGCACAGAAACGCTGTTTTTTCCGGCATCGGCAGCGGAGCAAATTTTTCGGTATCAACGCCCGAGCCGTTAATGATATGACATTTATTTCCGTCAACAACTGCGTTTTCCGTAAAGAAATTCAAATCGTCCGGATTCTGAAACATTACCTTTTTTGCAAATTTAAACGCAATTTTATATTCAAGCAACAGCAGCTTTTTTACAATTGAATCCTCTCCGATGAGAACGGAGCCGAGACCCGCTATAAGCGGATAAACCTCTTTAATGCCCTTAAGCTTTGCGGCTATTCCTCCGTATATAACTGTCTTTGCCTGATATGTAAACATAACATCGGGCTTCTCCTGCTTAAGAAGCTTTAAAATACTTATCAGAGTCTTGATGTCGTTAAGAGGATTCGTTCCGTTTCTCTCTGCGTCAATCTGTCTGTATTTTATTCCGAACTGAGCAAATTTTTCCGTCCATTCGCTTTCGGGAAGCTGACCTGCAGCAACAACATTATAGCCGAGAGCTTTGAATTCCTTCATCATATCCGTTCTGAACCAGAACAGAGAATGTGTGTGGCATGAAAGAACAAGAACGGTCTTTTCCGATTTGTTCATTTCGCCGGTTCCGCCCTCGACAACACCGTCCTGCTTTATAACATTGAATACTGTTCCGATAAAGCACTTTGCGTCAAATTTAAAGCTCAGCTTTTCGACATATTCGCCGTCGAACCTTGCCTTTACGGGAATTTCAAGCTCATCTCTTCCGTTTATCTGAGCCCATCCCGTAAGACCGGGCTTAATATCGTTTGCACCGTATTTATCTCTTTCCTCAATCAGATCGTACTGATTCCAGAGTGCCGGACGCGGTCCGATGATACTCATATGACCGGTAAATATATCCCATATCTGCGGAAGCTCGTCGAGACTTGTTTTTCTCAGGAACTTTCCGACCTTCGTTATATACTGCTCAGGATTTGAAAGCATGTGAGTCGGTACATCATGCGGAGTCGACATTTTCATGCTTCTGAATTTATGAAGCTGAAAATATTCCTTTCCCTTTCCCACTCTTTTCTGAGCAAAAAATGCCGGACCCGGGTCATCAAGCTTTACCGCAATTATAAGGATGAGAAACAAAGGCGATAAAACAACAAGCCCGATAAAGGAAAGAACAACATCTATTATTCTTTTTAAGACATTTTCATACAATGTAATCCACTCCAGATTGTCCGTGATTTATCGTGCGAAACAGTTCGGTTCGTATGTTTTGACTGTTTCCTTAATAAGCTCACGTATATTTTCATCGTTGGCATAAGAGGCATCCATAAGCTTCTGAAGCTGCTCCTGGAACCAGTCAACATCAAAATCAACAGGATTTGCGATATGAATCAGATCGTTTGCCGTCTTTCTGAGACCTTCTTCCGCCATAAGCTTCTCTTCGAAAAGCTTTTCGCCCGGACGCAGGCCGATATAATCAATCTTAATGTCAATTCCGGGTCTCAGTCCGGACAGCTTGATAAGATTCTTTGCAAGCGTATCGATTTTAACCGGTTCGCCCATATCAAATATAAATATTTCTCCGCCGGCGGCATATGTACCTGCAAGCAGCACAAGCGATACCGCTTCGGGTATTGTCATAAAGTATCTGATAATATCGGGATGAGTTACCGTAACAGGTCCGCCGAATTCAATCTGCTTTTTGAAAAGCGGAACAACGGAGCCGTGACTGCCGAGAACATTGCCGAATCTGACGGCAACAAACTCAGTTTCAATCTTTTCGGGAATTTCATATACGGTTCCCGTTTCCTCGTTATGAGTAAACAGACGGACAATATCCTCCGGATGACCCTCTTTTATCTTGCGGTCAAAGCTCTGTATTACCATTTCGCAAAGGCGTTTGCTTGCTCCCATTACATTAACGGGATTAACTGCCTTATCCGTTGAAACAAGTACAAATCTTCTGCAGCCGTTCATCATTGCCGCATATGCTGTTTTGTATGTACCGATAACGTTATTTTTGATTGCCTCGCACGGGCTGTCCTCGATAAGCGGAACGTGCTTATGCGCCGCCGCGTGATATACAATATCGGGATGATATTTTTTGAACAGGTCGTCAAGACGTCTTGAATCGCGCACCGAACCGATAAGCGTCTCAAACTTCAAATCGGGGAACTTATTTCTGAGTTCAAACTGAACATCATATGCGTTGTTCTCATAAATATCAAAGATTATAAGCAGCTTCGGATTGTGACTTGCAATCTGTCTGCAAAGCTCGCCGCCTATTGAACCGCCGCCGCCTGTAACAAGAACTGTTTTTCCTGTAATGAAACGGCTTATTTCATCCATATCAGCCTTTATGGGAGGTCTGCCGAGAAGGTCCTCAACCGAAATATCCCTGAGCGAGTCCGAGCTGATTTTTCCTGCCATCGAAAGATACGAATGGGGCAGACTTTTCAGCTTGCAGTTTGTTTCGTTGCATATGCTGAGAATATCGCGCCTTGTTTCGCTCGAAGCCGAAGGAATTGCAATATATATCTTGTCGATTTTATATTTTTCGACTGCGTTAAGAATATCCTCTCTGCCTCCGACTATTTCGACGCCCTCAAGATATTTTCCCCATTTATCGTGATTATCGTCAATTATGCAGACAACCTTTTCGTTAATATCCTTCTCCGCTTTCATGGTTCTGAGAAGAAGCTGTGCAGCTTTTCCGCCGCCGATAAGAAGAATACGCTCCGTATATGAGTTTCTTCCGCTTTCTCTTATCGCTTTTCTTGTGTAGAAAAATCTTCCGCTCATTCGGATTCCGACAATCAGAATTCCCTGTATACAGAATCCGAAAACATAATAAGCAAGCGGCATTCTTACATAATAGTCGTTTATTAAGCGAAGACGCATTAAAAATGTTATTGCAAGCGAATTAAACAGAGCCGCAGCGCAGCTTCCTATAATCGCTCTGAGCATCTCGTCAAAGCCGGCATATTTCCAGACGCTGTGATACATCCTGCAGAAATAAAATATAACAATACTTGCTATGGCATATATCGGTGCAAAGAAAAATAATACTTTCAGATGCATCTTATCAATCTGGCTGTATATTCCCTCTGCCCTGAAAAGAAGAGCAAGAAAATATGACAGATTAACTGCGACAGCATCATAAAGCATCATCGCAATCACTGACTTTTGCCCTATTTCAATTTTGAACTTCTGAAATCCGTTCATGTTTTCACCATCCGATGCTGACTATTGTCAAATAGTCCGTCATTCTTCTAACTGAGTTAATTTTTATGTTTCCTGCCTGCGTTATTCTTTGAGGACCTGCCGCTTTTTTCATTATCGCTGTAGCCGAGTCCGTAACCGTAGTTATAACCGTATTTGGAGTAACTCTTATAATGTCCGTAGCCGGTATGACCGTAACCGTAGTTATCGCCGTATCCTGCGAGACCGGACTGCGCACCGTTGATAACAGCACCGAGAACATGTATTCCCGTGGGAAGTATAGTGTCAACAGCGCTCATTATCTTTTTAATCTTAACTGTATCCTGAAGAATAACATAAACAAGTGCGTCACACGCCTGAGCCACGGTAATTGAATCGGAAACAAGTCCGCAGGGCGGCGTGTCAACAATAACAAAATCATAATCGTCTCTGATTTCATTAAACACATCTTTAAGGAAGTTAACCTTCATAACGCTCCAGTATCTGCCTTCCTCCGAATTGAATTCAAGATATGAAAGTCCGTACTTTTCAAGCTTCGCAACGGAATAAAGGTCATTGTGATTCTGAAATTCGAGTTTATCCTTATCAAGATTAAGCAAAGGCACAATACTCGGATTTCTGAGATCGCATTCAACAAGAAGAACCTTTTTTCCGATATCTACAAGCGAAAGTCCGAGGTTAACCGCAGCGGTAGTTTTGCCCTCACTCGGAGCGGTACTCGTTATCATAATAACCTTTTCGTTTTCCTTGACAAGATGAATAAAGCTGTTGCGGTAAATTCTCATCGCTTCAAGGAAGCCCTTGCCGATTTTATCGTTTGTCATCAGGATTGACCGGTCAATCTTAACATCCTTATATTTTTTGAATCTGACCTCGGGAATTGTGCCGATCGGTTCAAGCTTGATTTTATCCTGCACATCGGATTTTGTCTTTACGGTCTTTCTCATTATCGCATAAACAAGAATCCAGAGAGCGCCGATTGCAACACCTATCAGAAGTCCCTTAACCGCAACCTGTAATGTGAACTTGTTGGACATCTCGGTCGGGAATTCGGGCTCTGTAATTACAACAAGCTTAACATTGCCGACAAGGTATTTTGCCGCCGTGGGATAATTCCTCATTGCCGAACACAGAATATCATATGTCAGCTGCGCATCCGAACCGACAGCCGTCAGCGTAAACATATTCGTTGAAGAAACCGCGGACGCCGAAAGAGAAACGGGTACAGAGGAAATGCCGAGATCATCGCATATCGCCTCATGCAGCATATTGCTCGAAAGAATATACGGGAATGTATCCGCAAGCTGAGTTGCCGTGGCATTATCATAATAGAACGAATATGACGGAATTCCTTCGCCTGTAAGAGAATAAACCTGAGTATTAACGGTAAATGTTGTTGAAACCGTATACTGCGGTCTGAATCTTGAATAGCTGCCTAAGAACATTATTCCGCCTATGGCGACACTCAGAGCAACAGCTATCCACCAGAATTTGACAAATCCCTTCCACAGGTCTGAGAACTGAATTGAAAAACCCTCGTTCTTTTTTACTTCCTCGGAGAAGCTTTCGTTATTCATGTTATCACTCATACGTCGCTGCCTCCGTTATCAATTTCTTCAATATCTGCCGTGGGCAAATCCTTCTCGGTAAGATGAACCTCTTCCATATCCCCTATATTGGCGTACTGGCTGAATTTACTGTAAAGATATTTGCCGTATCTTGAGTATCTGCCATACATGCTGTAATGGGAATATTTTCCGTAGCCTTTATATTTACCGTATCTGCCGTAATACTTTCTTGAATAATAACCGGTTTCATCCGCACCGAATGAGCCGAATACCGACAGCTCATTATAAACATCGTTAAGAATACAGCCGGCAATATCGGAACCTGTATTTGAAAGCGTAAGGATAACATCGTTAACAACCGAAGCATATACTGTGTCGGTTCTGACAACAACAACGGTTTTATCGCACAATTCCGAAATGGATGTTACCTCTGATGCAACAGAAACAGGTGGCGTATCAATAATAACATAGTCAAAGGATTTCTTAAGAGCGGCGATAACCTTTTCAGCCGTTCCGTTATCGAACCAGCTTCTGAAGTCCTTGTGATATTTCGTATTAAGAGCAAGGAAAAGTCTGGTTTTTTTGTATCTTTTAAATTTATACTCATTAGGAGGAGTTGCTCCGGAAAGGACATTTCCGAACTCATTTTCTTCCTTGCATTCCTCTTCAAAAATCTTGTAAAGAGCGGGCTTCTTTCCGTCAAAGTCAACAAGCACAACGCCGTTTCCCTTAACCGCAAGTGAAATGGCTATATTGGAAGCAACCGTAGATTTACCCTCGTCCTCGGAAACACTTGTTACGGCAAAAACACTGTCACCGCTGTTCCTTTTCATATATTCGAATTTCGCGGAAAGCTTATTGAAGCTTTCTGTAAATTTAAGACTTATAAATGAGCTTTCATATATAAGAATACTCTTTTTCTTGCCGTGCAGAATCTCTTTATAGGAAAGATTCTTTTTCTGATGAGGTATAACCGCGAGCAGATTGGAGTCGATTTTTTCCTTGAAGGAATCCTCGTCCTTTACCGTATCTCTCATAAGCGAAAGAACGACAATCAGGGCAAGCGAAGCCGCAACCGCAATCAGTGATATCTTTATCATATTTGAGGATGTCATGCTGTTTGACGGTGATTTCGGAACATAAGGCATTTTAAGAACGCTGACCGCACCGTTGCTGAACAGCGACGAGGTAAGCTTCGGATACACCTTCAGAATAGCGCATAGCTCTTTGTAGGAATTCTCGGGATTTGAGGAGGTTACGGAAATCTCCATTATGTTTGTACCCGGATTTACATAAGCGTCTATGGTTCCGTCAAAGCTTTTGGTGTCAAGATACTCGCAGACCTTTTTTTCCATCGCCGGCTGAACAAATACCTCCGTATAGATGGACGCAATCTCAGCTGATTCAGAAAGAGAAGCGTAAGCGTTTGCCCGTCCTACCGCACTGTTGATAATCAGAGTTGCGGAGCTTGTATAAAGCGGCGAATATACACTCTGATGCGCTATATACGTTCCCATCAGCGCAATGGCAACGGCACATATTATAACCCAGAAATTGCGCACGATATCGCGTAATATACTGTGCCATTCAAAAGAGAACTTCTTGTTCATTTTTATCCTCCGTTATTCAACAACAACAATAAGTGCTGAGTGACCCTTTATTTTAAGGCTGTCGGTTCCGTAATAATTGACCGTATAAACTCCGGGTTTATCCTTGTTGAAATTTGTTTTGATGTCAACAGCCAGCTCAGCCTCAATACCGGTGCTGTCAACTGTTTCTTCGATATATTTCTTCCAGTCGGGAGCCGCTTTACCTCTTTTTACATAAATGAGGTATTTATTAAGATTAATCTGCGGAGCGTCCTTTGCCGTCTTTTCAACAACCATCGGAAGAATAATCTTGGATGTATCTCCCTTGGAATTCGTAACTGTTGCCTGAATGGAGAATACGCCCTCTTTTTGCTCATCAAAATCAGGAGAATAAATAACTACATTCTGAGAAATATTTCCGTCAAGGCAATCCGTGGCGCCGACTATGCCCGTTGTATCAACAGCGTCATATATCGAAAACAGCAAAGGCCTGCTCAGAGTAAACTTAGGCGCCGTATAATCGGTATAATGAATCTTTCTCGTTGCAGTGGTAACATGATTGTCGAGGTCGCTTACGGCGTATGTTATTTTGCAGTATCCTTTTTCGGTAAATCTTCCGATTGACTCAACAAGAAGCCTGTCGGAAATATCTCCGTCTTTTTTATCAATTGCCTTTACGCCTTTAAGGTAATCCTCTTCCTTCGCCTTAACCGAAACTTCAAGAACACCGTCTTCCACAGTGATAACAGGAATCGTCGTGTCTGTTTTCACTTTTGTTTTAATAAAAACATTAAGAAAAACAATGGTGACCAATACAGTAAGCACCGCGACGCTGATACGCATAATTCTCATTATCATAATAAAAAATCTCCTAAATCAAAAAGTAATAAGCTCTCTGTCCTGAAGAATCCTTTTCGGATTATATTCAAGCAATATGTCGGCATAATTCTGAGAATAAGCCTCACTGACCAGCTCATGAATATTTTCCATATTTGTTGTTCTGACATAAGGACTGTGCGAATCGCTGGCTATAATATCCGCAAGCCGTTCTTCAATCAGTCTCCGCGCGGTATAAAAGGCGCTTTCTCCGAAGCTGCCTGTAAGACTTCCCTTGTTTATCTGCAGCTTGCAGCCGAGGCTTTTAAGCTTCAGCGCCGCATCCTCATCCTCCGCAACAAAAGCGTAACGTTCGGGATGAGCAATAACGGGAACATATCCCTCTGATATTATTTTCTTAAGCTTTGAATAGACAGAATCGGAATACTCATAAAAATCAAATTCAAGAAGCGGATATCTTGAATTATTCAAGGTAATATCCTTTCCTGTTTTAAGGTAGTCAACCGTATGCGAGGTGCAGAATATTTCCTGCCCGCAGAAAATCTGCAAATCGATATAATTCTCTTTAAGCGCAGCGCGAAGGTCTTTAACCTTCTTCAGCAATTCGGGGCCCCAGAAATTATCGTACGAGCCCGGAACGTTAGTGTGCGGAGTTGCAACAAGTCCTTTGGTGCCGTGCAGCGAAGCGTTTTCCGCCATTTTAACAGCTTCCTCAAGGCTCTGAGCCCCGTCATCTGAACCATATAAAATATGACTGTGAATATCATACATTACAATACCCCGGTAAAGAATTATTTTAATATTCGCCAAATCTTGAATTCTTCAATAAGTTATTCATTGTCTGCCGGAAAAGAACCGGTATTTATCACCGGATTCACCGCATATCCCGACAGAAAAACATCGGTTTTCCGTCGTTAATCAATAAAAATTAACTGTGATAACGATTTTAAATAAGGTATACAACAGGATTAAGCTTTCATTGCTCCGAATCATTCAGAAGCAGCAAAACTGCCGTCAAAAATGCTCAAAAAGACATAATCATCGACACTATCCTATTTTATACATAATATTTTACACATTATAACATAATGTCTGTATTATTGCAACAATATATATATTAATTTAATATTAAAATATTAAATTAAGAAAAATAAAACCGTAAAAAAACAATTAATTTTCCGTTTCTGATAATAATTAATTAAACAATTATCGATAACAATAATTTATATTCTCAAAAGAAATATTCATCATTTATATTTATCAAAAAACGAAAAACGGGCATTCGCTCTCATCGCAAACACCCGTTATTATACCCAAAGCCCGGACTTTCGGCCTTATCGCTCCCCGCCTTCTCAGGTATATAAAAAATCCTGCAGATACAGATACATCAACAGGATTCACTGTGCGAGAGACGGGACTAACCCGCGGACTAAAAAACAGTCCACCGGACTGTTTTTTGCCTCCTTCGTCGGCCGTCCTGTTCAAGTCCCATTACATAGAAAAAACCAGCCGTCGCAGTTGCGATTGCTGGTTTTTTGGTGCGAGAGACGGGACTTGAACCCGTACGTACTGCTACACACGCCCCTCAAACGTGCGCGTCTGCCGATTCCGCCACTCTCGCTTATTCGGTTTTGTCCCTCACGGAACGTGTGTTATTATATCAAAGCCTTTCGGTTTTGTCAACACTTTTGTGAATATTTTTTATAATTTATTCTGTATTTTTCCTGCCGTCGCCGATATTCAGAATAATAATCGCCCCAAGAATCAGCGCAATACCGACAAGCTTCAGCAAATTATGCGGCTCGTGATAAACCGTCATGCCTATCAGAGCGCCTACAAGCGGCTCAACAGCAACAAGAATCGCTGCCTTGCCCGACTCCATTCTCTGAAGCCCCCATGTATAAAGAAGGTACGGCAGAACCGTGCTTACAAGTCCGATACCGATACAGCACAGAAGAATTTTCGGGTTCTCCCCTATTATTCTGACCGTCTGCGGAAGCTTACCCGTAGGCAAAGAACCGATCATGCCGAAAATGAACGTGTACGCGGTAACGGTAAATGTATCGTATTTATTCAGTGCAAATCTGCCGAAAATTGTATACAGCCCGTAAAAAAGACCTGAGCCGAGACCGGTAAGCAGGATAAACGGCGTTATTTTATAACCGCCGCCGAGAATGCCCGCAACAAGCACACAGCCGCAGAAGGTAAGCATAAGAGCAGCTAGCTTTCTGACCGTAATTTTCTCTTTGAACAGAATTGCGGACAGAATCATAATAAACACAGGCGAGGTGTAGAGCAGCACAACCGCAACAGACGCCTGACTGTTTATCATCGTATAGAAATAGCATGTATTGAACATTACTACGCTGACAATGCCCGTACCGATAAACATCCATATATCCTTTATTCTGATTTTCAGCTTATCGGGACTTTTAACAGCCACAAAAGCTGTAAACATAAGTGCCGCCGTTATCATTCTGACGCAGGCAATCTGCATTGAATCGAAGCCTGCGGCGGACAGTGTATTTATAAAAACGCTGATAACTCCCCACGTTACACCCGCGAGAATAACAGCAAAAACTGCTTTTTTATTCATATGAAAACCTTTCGGGCAAAAGCTGAACCTGTGCATTGCACAGGCTCAGACGGTTATGTTTTATCTGTCTTCTCTGAAATATGAAAGACCGAGACTCTGAGGCGGCTGGAACTCTCTCTTTCTCATCATACTGATAACGATGAGGACGATGATTGTAACAACATAAGGAGTCATCTTGATAAGCTCCTGAGTCGCAAAGGTAAGACCCGGAATATAATTGTGAACAATAAGAAGTCCGCCGAAAAGAATCGAGCCGATGATGCTGAGATTCGGACGCCAGATTGCGAAAATAACGATTGCGATTGCAAGCCATCCTCTGTCGCCGAACGCGTCGTTTGACCAGATACCGCAGGCATAATCCATAACGTAGTAAAGTCCGCCGAGACCTGCGATAATACTGCCGAGGCAGATTGAAAGGTACTTATATCTGCCGACATTAACACCGGCAGCATCAGCAGTTGCGGGATTTTCACCGACAGCGCGAAGCTTAAGACCTGAACGTGTTCTGTTGAAGTAAACAGTAACAACAATCGCGATAGCTATTGCGGCGTAAGCAAGGAAGCTGTATGAAAGGAAAACCTCGCCGAACCATCCGAGCTTGTCAGCCAGAGGAAGTGACTGCTGAAAATAAAGGCTTGTTTTTGAAAGCGTGATTGAGGGAACATCCGCACCCGAAATCTTGATAAGCGAGCCTCCGAAGAAATTGCCGAAGCCGACGCCGAAGGTTGTAAGCGCAAGACCCGTAACGTTCTGATTTGCACGAAGGGTTACGGTAAGGAACGAATAAATAAGTCCCATTACAAGAGAGCCGAAAATGCATGAAAGCGTAGGAATAATAATTGCAAGCGCCGGATTGATTGAGGCTGTACTCTGTTCATAAAGGAAAGCGCCGATAACACCCGAAATACCGCCGACATACATAACGCCTGCCGTACCGAGGTTAAGGTTACCTGCCTTCTCGGTGATTATTTCGCCTGTTGAACCGAAAAGAAGAGGGATGCCCTGCATGACTGCACGCTGAATAATCTGTATTGCCAACATTATTTTTTGCCCTCCTTTTCACGGAATTTAATCTCATAATTAATGAAGAATTCACTGCCTATGATGAAGAAGATGATGATACCGGTAAGGATTTCCGCGAAGGAATCGTTGAGACCGAAATTTGTGGAAATCTGACCCGCACCTTTTTCAAGGAAAGCAATAAGGAGCGATGTTATTATCATGTAAAGCGGATTGAACTGTGCAAGCCATGAAACCATGATAGCCGTAAATCCGCGTCCGCCCGCCGTATCACGCGTAACGGTATGGTCTGTGCCGCTTACAAGGATAAGTCCTGCGATGCCGCAGATTGCACCTGAAAGAAGCATCGTACGAAGGATAACCTTCTTTACGTTTATGCCGATATATTTTGCGGTATTCTCACTTTCGCCGACAACCGAAATTTCGTAGCCGTGCTTGGAATACTTGAAATATATGTACATGAAAACCGTAATTGCAAGAACAATAATGATATTGCAGAGATATGACTGACCGCCTAATTTCGGGAACCAGCCTATCTGACTTGCCGCATTGATAACACCTATATGACCAGAGCCTACGGGATTTGACCAGATATAGCAGAAATAAGAAACAATCTGCATTGCAATGTAGTTCATCATAAGGGTGAACAGCGTTTCATTGGTATTCCAGTGCGCTTTGAAGAAAGCCGGAATAAGACCCCATATTGCGCCTGCGGCAATACTTGCGATAATCATAACGGGATAGAAAATCCATGTGGGCATTTTATCGCTGAAAAGAATCATGCATGCCGCCGTTGCGAGACCGCCCATAAGAACCTGACCCTCTGCGCCGATATTCCAGAATTTCATCTTGAACGCCGGGGTTACCGCAAGAGAGATGCAGAGCAGAACAGCCGTATTCTGAGCAAGCGCCCAGATTTTTCTTTCGGAGCCGAAGGCACCGTTGAACATTGTTTCATAAACCTTAAACGGATTTTCACCCGTGAGAAGAACGGTGACAACGCCGCAAAGAATAAGTGCAAGCAGGACGGCAGCAATACGGACTACCCATGCAAGACCTGTCGGCAAAGCATTGTTGCTTCGCTTGGTAATATGAAACAGAGGCTCTCTGACATTATTTGAATTATTCTTCATTGCTGTCACCTCCTGTTGTCTTAGTCATAAGAAGACCGACCTCTTCCTTTGATGCGGTTCGTGCGTCAAGCACACCTGTTATGTTGCCCGAGCTGATAACAAGGATTCTGTCACACAGCTCAAGAAGAACATCAAGGTCTTCACCTACGAAAATAACCGCAACGCCTTTTTCCTTCTGCTCGTTGAGAAGATTATAAATCATATATGAGGAATTGATATCAAGACCGCGTACGGGATAAGCCGCCATGAATACGGTGGGAGCCGCCGCGATTTCACGGCCGACGAGAACCTTCTGAACATTACCGCCCGAAAGACGGCGAACAGGCGTTGTTGCGCCGGGAGTAACAACCTCAAGGTCCTTAATAACATTCTGTGCAAGGTCCTTGGGAGCCTTTCTCTGAAGAAATGCCGACTTGCCCTTTGTATAGCTTCTGAGCATCATGTTGTCAATAATGTCCATGTTGCCGACAAGACCCATGCCGAGTCTGTCCTCGGGAACGAATGAAAGTCTGATGCCGAGTTCCCGTATCTGAACGGGAGTCTTATCGCGGAGATTGTCCTTCTTGCCCGTCTGAGGATTGTTATAGACGATATATCCGTCGGAGAGCTTGCGGAGACCTGCTATTGATTCAAGCAGCTCGCGCTGACCGCTGCCGGCGATACCGGCAATACCGAGAATTTCGCCCGAGCGTGCGGTAAAGGAAACGTGATTGAGTATCTTAACGCCCTCGGAATTGACATAACACATGTTGTCGACAACAAGTCTGTCCTCTTTATTCTCGACCTCTGTTCTGTCGATATTGAGTTCAACCTTTTTGCCGACCATCATTTCGGTAAGAATTGACTCGTCAGCTTCGGCTGTATTGATTGTGCCGATATAAACGCCCTTGCGGAGAACGGAAACTCTGTCGGAAATCTCAAGAACCTCGTTGAGCTTGTGAGTGATAATGACGATAGCTTTGCCGTCGGAACGCATGTTGCGCAGAACGGCAAAAAGCTTCCTTGTTTCCTGCGGAGTAAGAACTGCCGTAGGCTCGTCAAGAATAAGAATATCAGCGCCTCTGTAAAGCACCTTAACGATTTCAACCGTCTGCTTTTCGGAAACGGACATTTCATAAATCTTCTTGTTGAGATCAAGCTCAAAGCCGTACTGGTCACAGATTTTCTGAATCTCCGCCATGGACTTTTTGAGGTTATATCTGCCCTTTTCGTCAAGTCCGAGAACAATGTTCTCCGCCGCTGAGAATACATCAACAAGCTTAAAATGCTGATGAATCATACCGATTTTATGGTCAAAGGCGTCCTTCGGGGACTTAATGACAACCTCTTCGCCGTCAACAAAAATCTGACCGTGGTCGGGAAAATAAATACCCGAAATCATATTCATAAGGGTCGTCTTTCCGCTTCCGTTTTCGCCGAGAATCGAAAGAACCTCTCCGCGGTAAACGGTAAGATTGACATCCTTGTTAGCAATGATATTACCGAAACGTTTAGTAATATTTTTCAGTTCGATAGCTGCCTGTCTGCTCACATTTTTACCTCCCTGTTTGTTTTCAAAAAAGAGCTGAGCAAAAAAATGTTCAGCAAATTTTTCAAAGCAAAAACCGCATAAGGCGGAGCTTTTTAAGGCTCCGCCTGAATTATTGATTAGCTTAGAACTTCTCGTTGAGAAGGTCGATGCCGTCGATTCTGAGATCAAAGTAAGGAGCTGACTGGATTTCCGACTCGTGGAAATAACCGTCTTTAACAACTTCCTGCTCTTCAACAAGGTGAGATGTAACGGGCTTGCCGTCAACTGTGATGAAGCCTTCCTTAGCTGTATCGAATACATGGAGAGTACCTGCTTCGAAAGCTGCCTTTGCCTCGTCAATCTTAGCCTGTGTGCCTTCAGCAGCAACATTTGTATTGAGGTCTGTGAGAACTACAGACTCTGTTGCAAGTGTGCCTGTCCAGTCTGTGTCGATTTCCTTACCGCTCTGTACGCAGTCGATGATGTACTTGTAGTAGGGAACCCAGTTGATTCTGGAAGAGATGATGTATGTGTTGGGGCAAGCTTCCTGTGTGCTTCCGTTGTAGGAAACATCGGGAACACCTGCGAGTTCACATGCTGAGGGAGCGCCCATTGAGTCAGCGTGCTGGCTGATGAGCTTGCAGCCGTCTGCAAGAAGCTTGTTAGCAGCTTCCTTCTCAGCTGTCTCGTCATACCATGAACCTGTGAACTGAACTTCCATTGTAACTGTGGGGCAAACTGACTTTGCGCCAAGATAGAATGATGTGTAACCTGAGATAACCTCTGCATATGTGTAAGCGCCAACGTAACCCATCTTAGCTTCTTCAGCCTTGAAGTCGCCCTTTTCGATCATTTCGTTAAGCTTCATACCTGCAGCGATACCTGCAAGGTAACGGCCTTCATAGATTGATGCGAAAGCGTTGTGGTAGTTAGCAAGCTTCTCTGTGTGAGCCTTAACGCCCGTTGCATGGCAGAACTGTACTTCAGGGAATTCCTTAGCTGCCTGAATCATGAAGTCCTCATGACCGAAGCTGTCAGCGAAAACAAGTGTGCAGCCGTCATCAACAAGCTCAGCTGCTGCTTCGTAGCAAGCGCTGCTCTCATCAATGTTAACCTTCTTGATGATTTCAACGTTCATTTCCTTGCAAGCCTCTTCAGCTGCCTTCATGAAGTTGTTGTCATAAGTTGAGTTTTCGTCGTGCAGGAAAATGAATCCTACCTTGAGTGCTGCTTCAGGTTCTTTTTCTGTGTTGCCGCCGCAGGCTGCAAAAGAAAGAACCATTACAAGAGCGAGAAGAACTGCGAGAATCTTTTTCATGGTAAATTCCTCCAAAAAAATTTTTTATATAGCTATAATTGCTACCGAAATTAATTGTACGTTCATTCGCAGAACGTAATCTGACCATCGTCGGTCATGGATGCAACACGCGCAAGGGACTCAACCCTGATTCCCCTGTTGCGGATATTGTCGCCGCCGGGCTGGAAAGCCTTTTCAACAGCGATTGCCGCTCCGACAATCTCTGCGCCTGCGGCATTGATAAGGTCGATAAGACCTTCAAGCGCACAGCCCATTGCAAGAAAATCGTCAATAATAAGGATTTTATCCTCTTTATGAAGAAACTCCTGAGAAACGATAACATCGTAAACTCTGCCGTGGGTGTACGACTTAACCTGAGTTGAATAAACATCAGCCGCAATGTTCTTTCCGAGAGATTTCTTCGCAAAAACAACGGGAACATTGAAATACTGGGCAACTATGCAGGCAATGCCTATGCCTGACGCCTCAATTGTGAAAATCTTGTTCACACCGGAGTCCTTGAAAAGGCGGTAAATTTCCTTGCCCATTTCATTAAGAAGCTCAACATCAACCTGATGGTTGAGGAAGCTGTCCACCTTAAGGACATTTCCCGGGAAAACCTTGCCGTCCTTTAAAATTCTCTCTTCAAGAAGCTTCATATAAATCACCCTCAAAAAAGAAACCGGCAATACATAACAGTATCACCGACAGTTTCAGACCAATAGTCGCAGTTCAGGCACTGCGGTAGAAACATCCGGGCCGTGAATCCGGATTTATATCGGTAAAATATTACATTTTCTGACAAAATCAATAACAGTTTTATTTTAACATAATAAATGCTTTTGTCAACATTTTAACACTGAAAGAACTAACCAAAATTCAGTTTGTTTTTCTTTTCTTTTATACAAAAATCACAAATTATTATGTTAACGGTGTTATTTAATTGCATATTTGAAAAATAGACACTATTTAGTGGTGCTGAGCAATGAACTGCGTATATTTAGTGCATAAACAAAATTAATATATAGTTCATTGATTTAACCGGAGTATTGTGGTATAATATGTAAAATTTAAATGAGGTGATTCCATGCCGCATCTTGTTGAGCTTAAAGACGCATATAAAATATATAATCCGGGAGAAAACGAGGTACGCGCCCTTGACGGCGTTTCGCTGAGTATTGACCACGGCGATTTTGTCGCTATTGTCGGTCAGTCCGGCTCGGGCAAATCAACGCTTATGAATATGCTCGGCCTGCTTGATGTTGTTACAAGCGGAACATACATTCTTGACGGTAAAGATATAAAGGATATGGACGACGATGAGCTGAGTACAATAAGAAATGAAAAAATCGGCTTTATTTTCCAGGGCTTCAACCTTATTCCGAGCCTCACGGCGCAGGGAAACGTTGAGCTTCCGCTGATATACCGCGGAATGAAGGCAGAAGAGCGTCACGAGCTTTCCACAGAGGCATTAAAGCGCGTAGGACTTGAAAAAAGAATGAACCATCTGCCAAGTCAGATGTCAGGCGGTCAGCAGCAGCGTGTTGCCATTGCCCGTGCGGTTGCGGCAAGACCTCCCGTTATCCTTGCCGATGAGCCTACCGGCAACCTCGATTCCGCTTCGGGCAAAGAGGTTATGCGTATTATCAACGAGCTTTGGAGCGAGGGCAAAACGATTATTCTCATTACTCACGACGATAAAATTGCCGAAAAAGCGCACCGCGTTATCAGAATCAGCGACGGCAGAGTTATTGACGATTATGTAAACGAACATATAACGGCGGAAAAGAATCTGAAAGAATACGAATAAAAATCATAAAAAAACGGATGCTGCAGCGTCCGTTTTTTTATCCTATACACGGAAAAGCGGCAGGGTCTCCCCTGCCGCCTGTTTGTTTTATTTCAGATTAAGCTTATCCGAAGTGATTATTCTTCAATAATCTTACCTGATACCTGGTCGATTTCTGCGAAGCCTGAGAATACGGAAGCGATTGCGTCTGCGTCGTCCATATTAACAGTTGCTCTTGAACCGAATACGTTAGCTGCAAGCTTGTATACGCCGTCAAGAGGATCGTTTTCACCTGCAAGTGAAAGTGATACTGCGTCACAGTCGTCGGAGTCGATCTTTGCGTTACCGTCAACATCACCGTAGATGATGATGATGTACTCAGCAAGAAGCTCGTCTGTTGATTCTGAGTATACTCTTACAACTGAACCTGTACCGATGTAACGGCCTGCGGATCTCTCAACCTCGTAGTATGTGCCGTCGCACTCTGCAAAATCGTCAAACTGACTCTCTGTCATGAGTGCCTTGAAGCCGAATACATAGTTTTCTTCGTCGCCTTCGATTACTTCTGC
>JAZUDP010000147.1:0-21306 GCA_045639705.1 Acutalibacteraceae bacterium | reverse complement strand
AAAGCAGTTTTTGAAGAGAGAATTTTTTCGAAGACAAAGAAAACCCGCATCGCGCATACTGGCGTATTCGGATGCGGGTTTGATGCAGTATTCGGGGAAATTATCCGTCAAAAACAAAAGTATCCTTACAAGTCTGTGCCGAATGCGACAGCCCCTTCATTAATCTTTTTACTTTGCGAAAGCGTTTACCATATCAAGATATTCACCGATAAGGAATGATGCCTGATGCTTGCCGACGGAGAGTGTTTCGTCCGCGATTCCCTCGCCGATGATATGACCCATGAATGCGAAATAGTTATCGGGAACAACATAACCTGTTGCGTCGTCGCAAAGGCTGATGCAGTAAACATCGATATCCTTTACGGAATCGTGAAGTGAACCGTACTTGAACTCTGTGCCGTCCCAGTTTGCTCCGTTTGTAATTTCCGTACCCCAGAAGGTTTCGGGATAGAATTCACCCGGGAACATTGCGAAGCCGATTTCATGACCAAGCTCGAGATAACCGATTTCGGAAGAAATACCGGGCTTGCCGTTCTCTGTGTAAACGGGATTGTTTACAAGCTTAACCTCGCATGCAAGAGCAAGAATGCTGTTTTCGGGCTTGTTTATGATTTCCTTGTGAACGATATTGATGATGGGCTTAAGCTCCTTCTCATATTCAGCGGTGATAATATCCTCGCCGAAAAGTCTGCCAAGCTCTCTTGAGTCAGCACCCCAGGACTCAAACTCTGTCATGCCTGTTTCGTCAACATAAATATCTCTTGAAACCTGACCGAGAGCGCCCTGGCACATTACAAAGTTTGCGCCTGTGTTTTCTTTGATATATTTGTCAACATAGTATGTGTAGTCTGAGTTAACATACTCATGGCTTGCGCTGTTTGATGTGGGATGACATGTTACATTGGCAATATATGTATCCTCGCTGCCGCTGTCGGGAACAAACTTGAGAGCAACAATGGGAGGAAGGTCTTCCTTACCTACAAGGTCTCTCTTATCCTTTACATAGTCGCTTGAGTCAACAACATCATAGAAAAGTCTGCCGCTTTCAACATCCGCGAAAGCTTCCTTGCATGCCTCGATTGACTTGTCAATGAAGAACTGCTTGAAGGATGTTGCGGGTTCAAGACCGGGAAGCTCCTTGAAAATTCTGAAGAAATTGTTGAAGCCGTTTGCAAAGAGCTTGTAGAAGAACTCCGTGCTTACGCCCTGTGTATCGAGAGCCGAATGACAGTGTGTTGCGCAGATGTCAACAGTCTGAACCTTAATGCCCTGCTGCTTGCAGTAATCAACAACAGCCTTGCGGATTGCGCGTGTATCTGTTGATGTGATGCCGAGACAGTCAAGTGCGCCGAAAACGATTGCGCCGTCGCCGCTGTTGTCGTCAATAACCGCTACACGGAAACGCATGTCATCGTAAACGCCCTGTGCCTTCTTGTTGAGAAGGTCTCTGCCGAGGTAGTATTTGCCTGCCTCAAAATCGTCGGGAATAACGCTGATGCTTGAATAACCGAGCTTCCACTTTGCGCCTGCGGCGGGAGCTGTGCGGTAAACCGTGTCACCCTTGAGAACATCCTCGCCGGTGTCTTCGCTGATATCCTTCCATCCGTCGGGATTGGGATAAACATAGCATATAGCCTTTACAAGAACCTCAACAATCACGTTAAGAAGATTGTAAAGAACCTTCATTATGTTATCGAGGAAATTGTCCCACGAATTAAGAGGTGCCATGCCTGCAAAAAGTCCTGAAACTGTTCCGAGTGTCTCTGATGCCACTGCCTTTGCCGCTGCTTCCAGCTGTGCCTGCTGCTCTTCGGTAATTGTAATCGTCTGAGCAGGAATGCCGATTTCAATATCTTCCGCATTAATGCCTATGCAGCCGATAGAGAAAACCATCGTAAGACAGAGAACAACAGAAATTAATTTTCTCATTGCCTTCTTCATAATAAAACCTCCGTAATTTAGATTACATTTAATTATACAATATTTATTGTAATTAGACAATATATAAATCACTAAAAAGTAAAATAGTTTTTTGAGTTGAATTTATTCTCAGGTTATGGTAAATTCTTATTGAGGTGGTATCATGAACCTTTTTGAAAAGCTTGCAAGCGAAAGAAAACCGATAAAAATAATTCACGGCACCGACTGGTGGACAGACTGCGACGATATCGCCGCGCTTCGGCTTCTCTGCCGCGCCCATAAAGCAGGTGCAATTGAGCTTCAGTGCGTATGTGCTGACGCAGTTATGGATAAAACCGCCCCGTCAATCAGCGCTTTCATGAAAAACGAGGGCGTTTCTGTGCCGATAGGTCTTGACAGCAGCTTTGTTGACGACGGAAGACGCGGTAAATATCAGGATGTTTTTGCCGGATATCCCCACGATGTTGAAAACGCTGACTGTGAAGAAGCATATAAGCTTTACCGGCGCGCTCTTGCCGGGCTTGACGGAAAGGCGGATATAACGGAAATCGGATTTCCTCAGATTATTCATCAGCTGATGATAAGCACTCCCGACGAAATTTCTCCGTTAAGCGGCATGGAGCTTGTCAGACAGAAGGTCGGTAAAATCTGGCTTATGGCAGGCAAATGGGACGAATCCGACGGCAAAGAATACAATCTGTCACGCTACCCTGCCGCGTGCAGAGCGGCAAACTATATTTTCGCGAACTCCCCTGTTCCCGTAACATGTCTCGGCTGGGAAATCGGAAACACCGTAATCACGGGCAATAATCAGCCTGACGGCGATATGCTTAAGGCGGGCTTCGACGCTCACGGCTCACCGAACGGCCGCATGTCATGGGACCCCATGCTTGTTCTTATGGCAATCATCAACGATGAAGAAAAAGCAGGCTACGGTGTTGTGTGCGGTACTGCGCGTGCCGACGCCGAAACGGGAGTAAATAATTTCACCGTCGGCGAGGGTATTCACAAATATGTTGTCAGAAAATTTGACGACAGCTATTATGCCGATATGATTAACGGACTGATAAAATAACGGTAACTGTTGTTTATAGATTGAACCGTTTAGTCGCAAATAAGTTTTTTCGGAAATTTAAATAACAAAAAAGCGGTCAGCAAACGCTGACCGTTTTTGACTTATGCAACTGTTTTTAATATGCTGAAAAATTCATTTCCGATTTTTTCCGCTGACGGAAGCTCAACTGCAGGTATTCCCAGATTTACAGGCTTTGCAACCACGGAAACAATATCAGAATAATTGCTCACCGTTTTTGAATTTCCGTTTTCCGCAATTATTTTATAAAAATACTCCCTGCCGGAAATTATATCTGTATCAACGAAATCCGTGGATTTCACTGAACCGACAACCGTATAAAGTCCATCGATTTTTTCCGCTCTGAAAATCCTGTAGTTCCTTGCACCCTCAACCCCGTTCCATGTAACTCTGACTGATGACGCAACAAAATTATCCGCCGAAGGATTCTGCGGCGAAGAAAGCCTTGCTGTTGTATAGTAAGCCCTGCTGATATCGCTGTCATACTCTTCGCTTTTTGCAAGCGTTTTCAGCTTATAATAATATCTCATGCCGGGCTTTACATCGCTGTCTTCAAAGCTCGTCTTGTTTCCGCTGAGCTTCCCGTACTCTTCAAACGAATCATTTTCGGAGGTAGCTCTGTATATAACATAACCCTTTGCTCCGTCAACCTCATCCCATGTCAGGTTAATCCGGTTTTCCGATACATTTTCAAGTTTAATATTCTGCGGAGTCGGAATAAGAACATTCACAACGCACTGACTGCTCTTGTCTCCGTAATTTGTTTTTGCCGTGATGATAACCTTGCCGTAGCCGACGCCCGTGATAAGTCCGTCCGAAACAGAAGCAATATTCTCATCTGCCGACATCCATGTGATGCCCTTGTCAAGCGAGCCTATCGGCAGCTGAGCCGCCATTATTTCGGCCGTCTGACCGACGCCGACATTGACGCTGGTTTCACTGAGTACAACCTGCTGCGGCTTGTCGTTAACCGTTACAACCGCATATGTCGGTCCGAGATAATCCCTGCCCTCAAGCGTTACAAAGGTCTGATAGTAATATGTTGAATTCGGAGTCAGCGCCGTTCCCGTTTTCTTTGCAACATCCATCGCCAGCGAAATCTCACTGCTCCTTGAAGCAGAGGCGACGCTGTATTTTTTCATCGTGAGGTTGTTGGTTCCGAAAAGGAAGCCTGCCGCGATTACGCGGAGTCGACCGGGATTTTTTACCGAACCGTTAAGCACGGCATTCGTACTTGTTATTTCCGTTGCGCTTGTTGTTATTACCGAAAGCTTTGATGTGCTGTATGCTATTGACTGCGATTTTGCAGCCGAAGCTCCCGACAATGACGACGCGAACGAATATGAACCGATATATGTGCCGGCATCGTTGTATGCGGGAACTCCGTATCCGACAATATAGTTTGCTGTCATATCTCTTGTTTTGCCCGCGCAGCGGTAGCCGACAGAGCTGTCCGTGTTGCCTTCTATCGTATAGATATTTTTGCCCGAAACGCCCGTAATGATTCCGATATGCTTCGCTGTTTCTCCGCCCGACCAGTTAAAGAAAACTATGTCGCCCGTTTTCGGAATATAGCCTGTTTCGGGAGTATAGAATTTTGAATGAGCCTTGTACCATTTTACCGTTGCGGCACAGTTGCCCAGACGCGGTACAATTGAAGTCGGAATGCCTGCCTGCGTAGCGCACCATGAAACAAAATACGCACACCATGCGCCCGTTGAATCGCCGAAGGATGCACCGTACTTTGTATATCCGCCGTCCTGACCCGCCGCAAGAGGAAGACCCGTGCTTGTATTGAGTTCGGTATATCCCAGCTGAGTCCTCGCAACGGCTATGAGGTCGGCAGTATGGCGGCCTGTATTACGGTGAGTGTTAGGGAAGCTGTCAACGTATGCAGAAGCTGCGGTTGCAAAGCTCAGGCATATTGCAATCGCTAAAATAAAAGCCATTATCTGTTTTGTTCTGCGTCCCATACATCTCACCTGCCTTAATTATATCATTTTACGTTTTTTCAATCAATGTAAAAATGTGCTGATAACTCCAAATACTCCCGTAAGAGCGATAAGTCCGGCAAGCACTAATGCAATTATTCTTGTTGTTTTTCCTCTCATTTCTTTTTCCTTCCCTTCTTAAAGAAACCTGCTTTTGAAAAGGCTGTTATAAACATGCCCGTAAGCGAACCCGCAGCGCCGAAAATAAGGTCAATCATCGTGTCGATAAGTCCCGCCTCCGTATTGAATGCGGAACGCTGAAGATTGAGTCCGTAAAGCCTGTCCATAGTGAATTCATAAAATTCCCATCCGACAAGCAGAGTAACGCCGAAAGCGAGCGAAAACATTGCAGCAAGCGCTGGACTCAGCACCTTATCCTTGGGACGCTTGCCCTGAATAATAACGGCAAGGTCGTAGCTGCCTGCTGTAGCAATAAAGCCCGCCATAAAATGCTCCGGAATATCGATGTATTCGAAGCTTGTGAATTTGTTTACCGTTGTTCCCACAACAACGCCGAAACAGATAAACACGTTAAGCATTGTCTGAATCCTGTACGGCACAAGCGTGATAAATGTCTTTCCGCCGAGCCACTGAAACAGATCCCACAGATGCGTAAAAATAATTGCGAATATCGCCTCTAAAAATTCTGTTGTATAGCCTGAAAAAAGCATCACCGAGCCCCAGACAAACAGCAGTCCGCGGCATATCCACCAGGTATACTGGTCGAATTTCGGCAATACGGGAATTTTATTGAATGTTTTTTTCATTGTTACACCCTTTTGCAGCTGCGCTCAGAAGCCACAGCCGCTTTTTAAGTCATATGTTAATAATATAAACCATTTCAGAAATAAAATCAATATACATTTCATTCAAAGTATTGATTTTTAAACTGTTTTGACTTATAATCTTATGGTAAAAAACATATGGAGGTTGTTAAAAATGGCAAATATGGTATTAGTTGAAACATCCGCACGTCATCTTCACGTTACTCAGGAGGTTCTTGAAACGCTCTTTGGTGAAGGTTATGAACTCACAAAAAAGAAGGACCTTTCTCAGCCCGGTCAGTTCGCATGCGAGGAGCGCGTACAGGTTATCGGTACAAAGGGCAGCTTCCCCGCTGTTTCCATTCTCGGACCCGTTCGTCCCGAAACACAGGTTGAGCTTTCAGCTTCCGACGCACGTTCAATCGGCATTAAGGCTCCCTGCCGTGAATCAGGCGATATCGCAGGCAGCGGCGCATGCAAGCTTGTAGGACCCAAGGGTGAGGTTGAAATCACTGAGGGCGTTATCGTTGCAAAGCGTCACGTTCATGCAACTCCCGAGGATGCCGAAAAGTTCGGTCTTAAGGACAAGCAGATTGTAAGCGTTAAGGTTGAAAGCGACGGCCGTTCACTCGTTTTCGGTGATGTTATCGTAAGAGTAAGCCCCAAGTATGCTCTTGCAATGCACATTGATACAGACGAATCAAACGCAGCATTTGCAGCACCCGGCATGATGGGCGAAATCATTGCCGACTAAAACAGAATCAGAAAAAGACGGGAAGCATTGCTTTCCGTCTCTTTTTTTATCCGATTGTAACTGTGACTATTCCCGTTACCTGTCCTTCAAGATTATCGCCTTTGTACGCCTGTGCTGAGTAAGAACAGGTGTACTCCCCTGCCTTTACAACCGCCGACAGCTTATCTTTTTCAATATACTGTCCCGGTTTTAAAACGGGAGAAACATAAATCGCTTCGCCTTCGCCGTCGTAAACGACAAATTTCAGGTCATAAGCACAGCTTTCGGGATTTTCAAGCATAACCGAACCCTGCGAATAGGTATCTTCAAAAAACATATGCTTATTAATCAGATATCTTATTTCGCCTTCAGGCACCTCGGAAATATGCTCCTCCACATTCGGAAGTTCCCCGTCAAAAACCTCTCCGCTTTTCGTCATAGATAATCTTATCACGGAAGCTTTTCCCGTAACCGCAATTCCGATAAGAACAACGGCAAGCAGAGAAAGAATCACCGAAAGCACTATTTTAATGTCAATCTTTTTATTCGCCATCTTCCTCAACACCGACTGCGAGCTTTATTTTCGCATATTTTGTACCGATTTTTTCGCTTGTTTTCTTATCGTATGCATTCACCGAAACAGTCACATCATGCATACCGTATCTGAGGCTTTCAAAAAGCTTCGCCTCATTGATTTCCATGCCGCTTTCAAGTCCGAGAGAACGGTAAATTATCTTATCGCTTTCATCAAATACGGTTGCTATCAGAATGCAGTCACTGCCATCCGGATTGCCGAAGCACAGATTTGTTGTACAGCCTTCGTCGTCAACCTCAACAACCGAATTAATGTAAAAATCAAATTTGCTGCTGCCGTGCGCATCAAAGGTTTTCATAAAAACCTTCTGCTGCTGTTTTGTAAATATACTCGGCTGCGCAGTCTCTTCGCTTTCGGCTCTGCCGTTATATTCGTAATTTCTTACCGCAGCGGGAACATTCATCGGGACAGACTTCATAAAGCTGATTATTCCGAAAACAATAAGCGCAAGAGGCAAAACAATAAAAACAAAAATTCTGCCGTAATTGAATGAGCTGAGAAATTCGCGGCTTGTGTAATACTTTATCTTTTTGATAAGCTTCTTTACCTTCAGCCTGCCTGCATTTACACGGCTTTTCCGTATGTTTTTCTGCTGAACCTTCTGCTGATTCTTCTGCTCACGCTCGTTCTCTTTAGCGCGGCGTTTATGTATTTCCTCGCTCTTTTTCTGCTGCTGTTTATGCGCCTTCTGTTTATCCTCAATAAGCTTCTGCGCACGCCTCTCCGCTTCAAGCTTCTGTCTCTGTTTTTCGTCGGAAATACGCTGTGCCCGCTTCTCAGCCTCGGCGCGCTGCTTCTGCTTTTCTTTCTGAGCGCTGTTCTTTTTTGAATTAGATTTGCCTGCGGCAGACTTTCCCGCCGCAGGCTTTGATTTTTTATTATTTGACATTAATATCAACTTCCCGTTATTTCCAAGGTAAAGTATCAATATTCCACATCTGGGGATAGCGGTTAACCTGTACCGCGTCAACTTCAATAAAGAGCTTTATGCTTACGCTCTCTGAAAAGCCTGTTGTGTCAAAGCTTTCCCCGTCAAAACCGTTTATAAGTTCACTGCTTTTAAATCCGGCCTTACCCGAACCGTCGCCCATATAGTATACACAGTAATCCTCGCTGCGGTTATCGAACCATTCCGAATTGAATTTAAACGGAACGGAAACATTATATTTCGCACCGCTGCCGTCCTCAAGAGTAAGGTCATAATTCATCTTGACTCTGACGCAGGCATTAGCGCCGCTGTGAGCAACATTCACACGAAGCTTTCCTATATAATTGGCATCTTCCCTGTTGCTGCTCAGTATATAAAGACCGTTTTCATCCTTAAAGCTGTCTGCACTTATCTTTTTCCCGCCGTTATCAAAATACACACCGGCAGAAACATCAAAAGATAAAATATTGAATTTCTGCATCACAGAGCTGTTGGTTGTGAACCATGCAAGAGACGAGCCGACAACCGCGATAACGGCAGCAACAGCGACGATGATAACAAATGTACGCCTTTTCATTTTTTTCAACATTCCCTGCCACCTCGCTTTTATCTCTGTATTGCACCGTCAACGTTCTGAGCTGCAAACAGTGTAAGCTGAACGTCATATCCTTCAAGATTCTTTCCTTCTGCAAGTATTCCGCTTACAGAATCATAGTCAATCCAGGTTGCAACCTTTACAACTACAGTTTCGCCGGGGCTGCAGATTATATAGCTTCCGCTGTTTCCGTCCTCGCCTACGTTGTACCTGTCAAGTGCCTTATCCGTAAGCTCGGGAAGAACCGATTCAATAGTCTTTTTAACGCTGCCGTCAACAAGCATTTTATCGGTATACATAAACCAGCGAAGGCCGTTGAGCCTGCCGATATTTTTTACATCCGCATAAATTCTTGCAGGAATTGTTCCCTGATTGGTTACATGAATCTCTTCGACATTGATTACATCGTCAAACAGCTTTTCATCGGGGTCATAGAACTTTGTTGCCGCGTCAAACACAACATTTCCCTTTGTGACAAATTTTGTATTTACCGACAGATCTCCGAAAATAAAGCTGTCGCCGCTGTCAATAACACCGCTGTCATAGAACCACGCCGATGTCGGTGACATCACGGAGAAATATCCGACGCAAAGCACAAGCACAAATGCCATTACGGAAGCGGATATTTTCCTGAACTTATTCATCTCTGTCACCTCTCATTTTTTGTTTTCTCGTTATTATTGTATTTGCGGCAATAAGCACAGCCGCAAGAATAATCAGCACAACCAGCAGCGTAATATTTGAGCCGCCGTTAAATAAAATTGAAATGTATCCGAAAAACGGTATGCTGTAAACCATCCTGCCCGAAATCATCTCCGCCTTTGACGGCATGGGGTCGTTAACGGCGTTTGCGTCTCCCTTTGTTGTTACCGTGCGGTTTTCAGCGTCAATATCGACAATTCTGTGCGTGAAAAAGGATTTTTCATTAATGCGAACCGTTATGATATCTCCCTTTTTCAGTTTCTCAAAGGCTATCTTTCTTGAAAAAACCACATCGCCGATATTCAGCGTATCCGCCATACTGTCACTTGTAACCGCGTATCCTCTGGTGCCTGTCACAAGATTAAAGCCGACAAACAAAACAGCAATAACGGTTACTATAGAAAGTATGTTATACAGTACATTCCCGATTTTTATTTTCGCCATACCGCACCTTACTGACTGATTCCCTCTGCAATGTAGGAATCAATCGCCGACCATGTAACATTATCAGCCTGCTTGGATTCAAAAATAACCTTAACATTTACAGGCTTTCCGGAATATGCCGATGAAATATCGTTATTGTAGGAGATGCTTGATATAGCCTGTATCTTATCGACGGTCGGAGAAACAACCGGAACACTGTCAACTGAACCGACATTCTCGCCCTTATAGCTGTCGCCCATATAGTAAAAATAGCATGTTCCGCTCCCGCTGATACCCTTGGACCACTTGTCGGGCGCGAACTTAACCGTAATATCGTCGTTATCACTTGCAGAATAAACCACTGTCTGCGCTGTGCCTGTGCGGTAGCTTGTGTACTCGATGGATATTCTGAGCTGTGTATCTGTTGTCGATTTGTTTTCAAGCTGAAGCATTGCAGGCTTTCCGTCAAGATTTACAAGATTATCTCCCTGCATAATAACTGTATGATACGGTGCATCAATATCAGCAAGATAGGCGGAATGGACGCTGCTTACAAGACCGACAGTAATGCTCTGCCTTTTACTTGTTGTTGTTGAGAACCACGCATAGGAGCTGCTTGAAGCCATCAGTCCGATTACTACAGCCAGTGAGGCTATCAGCACAATAACTCTCTTACTCATCTCTCTTCTTCCTTCCCGCTGAAAAAACTTCTATTTCAATGGCTGCCCACGCAATATAAATCACTGCAGCCGCAATTTTCACAGCTTTATTTCTTAAAAAGCTTGCGACATATCCGATGTACGGAATCGCAAACTGAACTCTTCCCACTGCAAATTCAAACGGAGTAGGACTGATGTCCCTGCTCTCATTTGCGTCACCCTGTGTTTCAAAGGTTCGCTGTTCTTCATTTATCTTAACTATTCTGTGTGTAAAGCTTCCCTGACCGTCGTCAGATGAAAAGGTAACAACATCGCCGACTCTGTAATCGGAACTGTCGGTTATGCGCTTTACATAAACCATGCTTCCCTCGGGAATTGTCGGCGCCATGCTCCCCGTTTCGATTGAATAGGTCTGATAGCCCATAATTTTCGGAGCGTATACAATGCCGACGCACACAACGGAAACAAAAATAATAATTGACGTCAGAAAGGCGTTAATTTTCTTTTTCTCCGGATTGCTCATCTTTTTCTTCTTTCTCTTCTTCTTTACTGTCAACGAAAAGCGTAACGAGATTAACAGCTTCACCGAAGGTTATAAAAATCAACGGCAGCACTATAAAGAAGAAAATAATTTTCGGATTTTTCAGAACACTGATAACCGAGCCGCTTGCCTTTCCGACATTATAAATCACTTTGCCTATAACCATTACGTTGCTTACCGGCTCACGGTCCTCAGTGCTGTTGGCGTCTCCCTTTGTTGTAAAAGACGGAAAGCCCTTCATATTATAAGAAATGCCGACAATTCTGTGTGTAACAACCTTATGGGCAATTTCCTTATCGGTGGAATAAAAACTGATTATGTCTCCTTTTTTAAGCTCATTAAAATCAGTTTCCTTAACTACTACAATTGTTCCTACCGGCAGCTCGGGCTCCATACTTCCTGTCTGAACCTGCAGGAAACTGAATCCGAGGACGCTCGGAACCTTTCCTGCCGAGGCATTCAGAACCGTAATAAAAATAAACAGTCCGAAAACAAACATCAGAACCGAAAGCACGGACATAATCCGCGAAAAAACTTTCTTGGCTTTTTTCATAATTCCCGTTAAGCTACCTGAGCGCTGAATCTTACGCTTCCGAGTTCGTGTTCGCCTGAAATTCCGATTTCCGCTGCATCGGAAAGTCTGATTTCATAATGCATAATAAAATAATCTTTTTCGGAACTCTGATAATCTCCTATAAGCAGGTTATATACCGTACCGTCAGAACTCAGTGTTGAAAGCGGAACAAATGAGTTATCTGTTGATGTTGTGATTTGCTGGCCCTCAGTGAATGTGCCGTCACTGTTTTTTGTTGCCTTGTAAAGGGAATATTTGATTTCTACAAACTGCTTGAGGTCCGGATCAACATCTGCAAGGTCATCAATTGAAAACGCAAGCTTAAGTCCGTCTTTCGTGAAAGTGGTAATCACCATTTTGTACTCAGAGCTGTCGCCGCTGACAAAATCAAGACTGATGTCTCCGTTCATCCTGTCAAAAGCCGTTCCTCTCTTTTCATAGAAATCGACATTTATCAGTTCACCGCTGATGTTTCGCGAGATTCTGGAAACACCGTTATTGCTGTAGGTGTTAAACCATGCGAAGGTAACAGCGACAAGAGTAAGGGCTGATGCCACAACTAATATTATGTTTTTATAAAACTGAAATTTACTTTTCATCATAACATCAACCCTTTGTTTATTTAACTAATGCATTCCATACAGAACGCAAGCCCCATATAATACTGTTTTCCTTTTCAGCCGTTATGGTAATAACAACTGACTTTGCAGTATCGTTTTCAATGCGGAAGCCTTCGTTAAACTCATCTGTAACACCGAGAGCTTTACCGTTCTCATCAACAGCCTTAACGCTGTATCTGATACCCTGAGGAAGCTCTGCGCTTACATAAAGTCCGTTATCCGTTGAAACCTCATAAGCCTTTGATTCTGCGCCTGCCTTGGTAAAGGTGTCAACCGAATAAGAATTCTTTCCGTCTCTGCTCTTAACATTTATACCGATGACCTTATTTTTAAGAGCGCCGCCCGTCTTATCGGCTACGGTATAGCTTACCTTAACCGTGTTATCTTCCTCGGGTTCTGTATCCTCTTCCGTCGGAATTTCCGTTTCGCCGCCTGTCTTAACCGCGTCTATTGCAATTTCAAGGCCGTCGTTGTATACGAAAACAAGTTTAACAGGCTCTTCCGTATCTGCCGAAAGCTTAACGGAAGCTGTTTCCGGGTCATACTCAACCGCACCCGCGGGATCGGATTTTATTGTTTCAAGCGTATATGCTCTGTCTGCGGCGGCAAATGACTTATAACTGCCCTTTACGCCGTTGAGCTTTATTGAAGCCTCAGTAAGAACAACAGGCTCCGCAGTCATCTCAACTGCAGTCTTCTCCTCGCCGTCTGCGACATATCTGATGTCACTGAGGTCAGTCGCTGTATACTCTGCGTTCTGATACGATTCAATCTTATCGTTGCCGAACAGACCCATGCTGTTCCGGTACGATGAGTAATAAATATCGCTGAACACATTTACATTTCTGTTTTCCGAATCGCAGATAACCTTATCGGAAACCTCCGCGATAATAACTCCGCAGCAATCCGCTTCGGAAATAACAGCCGAAACAACCGTATCGGAAATAATTGAGGACTGCGCCTTATCAACGCTGCTGTTTGTCGAATCGGAGATTATCTTGCCGACGATGCCCGCCGCGATTTCAGTACCTTCGACCGTTCCGCCGACTGCACAGCCGCTGATGCTGAGCTTCAGCAGATTCTCCGCACATCCGATTACTCCGCCGGAAATATCGCTTGTGATATCAGCTTTTATCTGAGCATCTGCAACCGCTGTCTTTGCGCCGCGGACAGAACCGATAATTCCGCCTGCAACCGCTCCCGATTCAACGGTTACGCCGTCAAGAACAACATTTTTAACTGTTCCGTCAAATACGCCTGCAACACCGCCCGCAATCTCGATGGTTGCGCTTGTTGCGTCAAGGTTTGTTTTAACCTCGGCACCGTTGACGGCAACGTTCTCAACAGTTGTGTTCTCAGCATAGCCGACTACCGAACCTGCATATCCGCCGAATTCGACAGCCTCAACCTTTGCCGAATTAATTGTAATATTCTTTATTGTTGTGTTCCTTGCACTGCCTGCAATAACACCCGCATAGTTAAGTCCCGATACATCCGCATCATTGATGATAATATCGGAAATCACTGCGCCGTCAACAGCTCCGAAAAGACCGCCAAAATTGTTGCCTGCAAGTGAAAGGCCTGTAATTGAATGAACCTTACCGTTGTAAAGTCCCGTAAATGTTCCCCTGAAGCCGCTTGCTGCATCACCGATTGTAATGCATCCGTTGCCTACATTATAGAAGGCTCCGCCGAATTCAAAGTCTTCAGCTGTAAATACAATATCCTGTGCAAGTGCAAAGTAAGCATTGTCACCGCTGTACTGAGCAACTGTTTCAAGATCGTAAGCATTGCCTATAATGTACGGGTCAGCCATTGTTCCGCTGCCCTTAAGAGGATTCCTTGTGCTTGAGGAAACCGCAAAATGAACCGGTACTCTTACCTGACTGTCGCTGTCAAGAACATAGTAAGCAACAACTGAGAGGTCAGCCATGTGATGCGCCTTGAGAACTGCGGTGTTCTCAGTGCATGATACAACCTGAATTCTGTCGTCGGATTCCGAAACCCATCCTGTTTCAGAATCAAATACGAATCCGTCAATTTTCGGAAGATTGCTGATTGCAACATCAACCTCGTCATAGCTTGAAAGCAGGGATTCGGATACAGCTACAGGCTTGCCGTTCGGCTTATCCATATCAGTTACTCTGCCGCCGGTAAGTCCGCTTTCTGCCGGGTAAGCAGATACCGAACCGTAATATGTTGAAATAATTACATTTGATATTGCTTTATTAAGCATGTCGGATGTGAGAACATTCTTTGATTCAACACCGCCGATAATCATGCCTGTCTGAGTCTGAGAATCAGAAGCCTCGAGCTGAGCAAATGCAACCGAACCGCTGACAAGAGGAGTCTTGCCGTTGTAAGGCTCGCCGTTCTTGATTAAGCCGATAATTCCGCCGAGTATGCCGTTTCCGCTTACGGAACCTCCGACTGTAACGCCGTCTACGGTTACGTTGCTTACGGACGATGTGCCGATTCTGCCGAGTACACCCGCCGCGGAAATCGCATTGGCTGTTTCGCAGCCGTTAACATCGGCAAACGATTTTGTTTCTTTGATTGCAAGAACGCTTTCAGCACCTGAACAGTCGCCTGCAATACCTGCGGTTACAGCCGCACCGCTTATAACAGTATCATCGGAAACTCTGCTGTCTGAAATCTCAGCGCTGCCCCTGACATTATGTACTGCAAGTATACCCGCAGCAACTGTGTTTGCCTCGTCAGAGATGATTTCAGAAGCCGTTACCTCAGCATTCTTGATTGTAAGAGCTGCTTCGCCGCCGGTTTTACCGACTATACCGCCTGCAAAGCCCGCGCTGATTTTAACACCGTCAACTCTGACATTTTCCATCGACGAGCCGTAAACAGCTGAAATTCCGCCCGCGGTAAACGGTGAAGCGCTTGCTGCTGTGTAAAGCACTGAGTCCTTAACTTCAGCATTCTTTATTGAAACACCCTTGCCGATACCGGATGCAATACCTGAAATTTCAGATACACCGCTGATATCGGAAGCGTTAACCTTTACATTGCTTATGGAAATTGCTGACTCGCCCTCTGCGAGACCGGCAATACCGGAAATATAATCAGAACCCGATGCGGTAAAGCCGTCAACAGTCACGCCGCTGATTTCCGTGTTGTCAGTTATGTGTCCTGCAGCAGCTCCGACATAACCTGCCGTTGATTTAACAGAAGCGTTCTTAACTGTAATATCCGAAAGCTTAACAGCTGAAGCATTGTCAACCGAGCCGACGATAACAGCCGAGTAACTGTCGCCTGCGGTTACCGATACCTTTTCCGCCGTAATTCCGGAAACCGTTGTTTTGCCCGTTGCCTGACCTGCGACAACCGCGGCATAGCTTCCTTCTGATTTTACAGAAGCGTTTGTGAATACAATATTCTTTACTTCTGCGTCTGACAGCGTTCCGAAAAGTGCTGTCTTTGCAGTGCCGTCAATTGAAAGATTTGATATTTTATGTCCGCATCCGTCAAAGGTTCCGCTGAACGCAACAGCAGTTGAACCGATAGGCGCAAATCCGCTTAATCCTGACATATCAATATCGCTGTTCATAACAAAGCTGTCCTTGCTGATATCGGCAATATTCTCGCTGATATATACAAGGTCAAAGCCGTTGGAAACAATCCAGTTACCCTTTGAATCCTTTTCAAGACCGTTGGATACATAGATTTCTGCTGTAAGACCCGTCTTCTTGTTTGTAATAACTACCGGAGCGGCCTTAACCGTAACAACACCCTTTACGCGTTTTACGGAAACAAGAGCCTTTCCGCCGTCAACTGAAACAGAAGATGTAAGAAGATTCTTATCGCAGCTTACGGTAAAATCTGCCGCGGAAGAATTCTGAACAGCCTTAACTGCGGGAAGAGTTGTATCGAAGACGGACGAATTGCCCGTAAAGAAGCCTGAATTACCGATGTCAAACTTCCACTCACGGAACTGAGCCTTGTCAACAAGAGATTTGTACGCCGACGAATGTACAGGAGCCGAGGCCGCCGCCTTATCGCTGCTGTAGTCGACATAAACATTCTTTACGGAAACAGACTTAGCTCCGATTGTTCCGATAAACATGCTGGTGCCTGCCTTGTTTGCGCCGCCGACATAGCAGTTCTCGAATGAATTATTCTCACCGGAAACAAGACCGATAAAGTTAGCCGCTGTCTTAATCTTATTTTCGCTGTCGAGTGAAAGACTTACAACAGCGCCGCTGTTTGTGAATCTTGAATCGCTGCCTGCGGCAACGCCTGCAAATCCGCCGATGTTGACAAGCTTATCGGATGCAACAGCAACAGTGCCCTTTACACGGCAGTCGTCAAATACCGACTTGTCAATAATTCTGTTTGCGAGAATACCTGTGTTTGACTTATCTGCATTGAATTTTACACCGCTCTTGAAGGTTACGCCGATATTGGAAAGTGACGCGCCGATAACCGTTCCGAAAAGAGCTGTTGAAATATCCGCATTAACCGAAACATTGAGGTTCTTCATCTCGCCGCAGAAGGTCTTGATAACCTGAGCCTTTGCTCTGAGCGTATAACCCGAACCGTCGATTGAACCCATAAAGAAATTGTAGGTTCCCGTTGACGAGATGTTTGATGCAAACCTGACATTAAGATTTGATGCATACCCGATGAAACCGAACTCAGCCGGGTTTTTGATTTCAAGGGGATTCTCCTTTGTTCCGTCGCCCTTTGCGTTCTCGGGAACATTAAGGATATATATCTTCATATTCTGCTTTACAGCCGCTCCCGAACCTACCGATGCGGGAAGAGAAATCTTCGCTGTATAGCTTATGGAATTAACAGTGTCAACCTTTCCGCTTGTTACGGTCATTTCTTCACCGTCAGCTGAAATGTTGCTGTTCTTTGAAGTGAATTTTCCGTCAAGTGCGAATACTGCCTTGCCCCATGCGGTGTTCTTTGCGTCTTCCTTTGTGATTTTAACAGTTTTTCCTGCCGGAAGAACCTTGAAGGAGCCTGTGTTAAGATTGTATTCCTTCGCACCGAAGCTGCCTGCGGAAACAGTCTTTTTGCTGACGCTGCTTGACCAGTAGCAATCTTTAATAGTATCCGCAGAACCGCCTGTACCCGCAACTGCACAGCCTGTTGCCGAAACAGCTACAAGAGTATAGCAATTCGAAAGCTTCATGCCCGATTCAGCCTTGCCGACGATACCGCCCGCAGCATCTGCAGACTTTCCGCCGCAGACATTACCGGTGGAAACACAGTCGGAAACCGTACCCGAATTTCGTCCCGCAATACCGCCGTAAACAGTGTTGACTGTTTCGCTTGCAGGGATAAACATACCGATATTGATTGCGGATGAAGAAACAATTGTTCCCCTGTTGACGGCAGCAATTGCACCGACTACGCCGAACGCCGAAACAGTATGGCTTTCAGCTGTTGCGGATTTAGTATTAGGCTGTGAACCGCTTACCGTAACCCTGGAAACCGTACCCTCGTTAACGGATGCTATAAATGCAGCTGAGCTGGACTTTGATACCGTAATAACAGGCGATATTACCTGAACGCCGCTGATTGTACCCTTATTTTCATAAGCAAACGCAGAAGCGGAAATAAGCTTCTCAGATGTGGAAATAATCTGCGGTTTTTCAACAATAACGTTCTTAACGCTTGACTTTGCATTAATTGTACCGAAAATCGAAACCAGTGAAGAATTCTTAACGCTTACATTGAGTCCCTTGAGCTTATGTCCCTTACCGTCAAGATGGAAGAAAACATTTTCCGAGGTTTTCGCAAGCTTCTTGTTTATGCTTACAAGCGAGCCGCCGTTTTTCCTGAAGTTTTCTTCATTGACTGCCGAAAGGTCTATGTCCGATGTAAGAACAAAATACTTGTTTGCGTTTGAGGTTGTGTTGATTTTTGAGTTCATTCTCAGGAAGTCTTCCGCTCCGGAAATCTGATACGGATTTTCAGCCGTACCGTTTCCTTTTTCTTCGGCTGCGATTACGCCGCCTTCTGCGGTAACATCATCCTTGGCGACTGCTCCGCCTTCCTGAGCTACTGATGTGGAGGAAACAGGCTCAGAAACAGCACTTGAGGGCGCAGAGGAAGACTCACTGACATTTGCTGCCAGCGATGACATTATTCCGGTTGATGACAACAGCATTGCTATGCTGAGGATCATCACCGCAACCCTTTTTAGTCTCCTCTTGTTCATGTTTCAGGACCTCCACAAAACCAACTGTATGTCGGTAATCTCTAAATTTCTTTTTTATTTTACTCTTTGTCTGCCTTGGCGTTTTTCTCTTTCAGAGCTTTTTCCTTTGCCTTCGCTTTTTCTCTGGCAATTCTTTCCTGCTCCTTTGCCTTGGCTTTGGCCTTTTCCCTGGCCGCTCTTTCCTTTTCCCTTGCTTTTTCACGGGCAGCAAGCTCCTGCTCCTTTACCTTCTCGCGGGCAAGACGCTCTTTTTCCTTAGCCTTTTCCTTGGCTATACGGTCTTTTTCTGCCTGTGCGGCACGCATCTTTGCGATACGTTCTTTCTCTTTCTCTTTTGCCTTTTCCTTGTCAGCCTTTGCCTTTTCCGCTGCCTTCAGCTTTGCGGCGGCTTCCTTTTCCTTTGCTTTTGCCTTGGCTGCCTGCTCAAGTTCTTTGGCTTTTTCTTTTGCTGCTCTCTCTTTTTCCTTAGCCTTTTCTTTAGCTATGCGCTCTTTTTCAGCCTGTGCTTCGCGGGCCTTAAGAAGAGCTTCCTTCTCTTTCTGCTTTGCGGCAGCCGCCTTTGCCTTCTCCTTTTCAGCAACCTTAAGCTTTTCTGCTCTTGCTTTTTCTGCTGTCTTTGCTTTGGCAATACGCTCCTGCTCTTGAGCTTCTTCCTTTGCAAGACGCTCTTTTTCTTTAGCCTTTGCCTTGGCTGCACGTTCCTTTTCGGCCTGTGCCTCACGGGCTTTAAGCATAGCGTCTCTTTCTCTCTGCTTTGCGGCAGCTGCTTTTGCCTTGGCTTTTTCTGCTGCAAGAGCCTTTGCCTGACGCTCTTTCTCCTTAGCCTTTGCCTTAGCTGCTTTTTCCTTGTCAATTGCTGCCTGCTTTGCAGCTCTTTCCTTTTCAAGCGCTGCCTGCTTCTTTGCTTTTTCTTTTGCTATGCGCTCTTCTTCAAGCTGCTTCTGCTTTGCAATACGGGCCTCTTCGCGGGCCTTGAGTCTTGCTTCTTTTTCTTTCTCCTGCTGAAGTCTGAGCTTTTCCTTCTCTTTTGCAATACGGGCTTTTTCTCTTGCCTTTTCTCTTGCAATTCTCGCCTGTTCCTTTTCCTTGGCGATTCTTGCTTTTTCTTTTGCCTTTGCTTTTGCAATTCGCTCTTTTTCTTTCTGAAGTGCAAGGCGTTCTCTTTCCTTTTCTCTTGCGATACGCTTGCGCTCCATCTCTTTTTCATGAGCAATCTGTGCCTTGATTTTATCTTCAATAGCCTTCTTGCGTGCATTTTCTGCATCAAGTGAACGCTGAATAGCTTCCTGAATTTTCTTTTCAGCTTCCATTTTACGCTTGCTGACGCGCTTGATTTCATCAACAAATACCCGCTGAATTTCGATATCTTCCATATCGTAATCAAGTACAAGCTCTTCTGCAAGACGCTTGAGAAGCTTGGGTCTTAATTTACGGCGTTTCTGTTTTCCGACTGCATCCTCGGAAAGAGTATTTGCCTTAAGCATCATGTAGTTGACCGCCGTCATCTGGTCAATCTGCTTTTTATATTCCTCGCTTACCATGTCGTTGGATTCCTTGACGGTAATCTCGTAACCGAGGTCGTTGTAGGACTGAATAAACTGCCAGAGTTTAAGACACGCTCTGAAATTGGGGTTCTTCTGAATGGCGTTCGTTCTCATAATAGGAGGACGGACGGGAACGCAGTTCTGAAGCTCCTTCATGAACGCTGAGTGTGCATACTCATTGATGATTTTCTTGATTCGCTCAATACGCTGGAATGCGGTTGCATTTTCACCGTCAAGGCCTGTTGCGGTATCATCTGTTTCTCCGCCGCCCGACTGAGCCGAAACTTCAAGCTTGTATGTAACCTTTTCGCGTCCGCGGTAGAATGTACTCTCTGTCTTAAGAGAAGCCATGTTGTCATCGTCGGAAACATTGAAAAGTACGTTGTAACGCAAATCAATAAATCTGATAAGGTTCTGCATGAGGGTGTATACGAAACGGTTTTCGTAAACCTCAAAGCTTTCCTCTCTGAAAACGTTGAGAATCTGGTTAGGCGTAACATCGTCGCCCTCAACCTTTGCAATCATATTTGTGTGCTGAGCAAGGTGGCGGATTGATTCGTTTGTAATCTTTCTCGCACGTTCAATCGGAACAATTTCTTCCTCCTGAATGATGAACTTTCTCGGAACACGCATAATGTTATCAAGGGGAATGATACATGCTTCTATTTCCTCAACCCATTTAAGGTCGATTTTCTTTTCAAAATATCTGTTAAACAAAGAATATTTGTTATCGCCTGTTTCAATGCAGTTTTCCATCGCATCGTAGAACACATTGCCTTCTGTAAGAGCCGAAAGGCTGTCCTTGTGTTCAAGAAACAGTTCAAGATATGATTTTTCCATGCATTATGTCCCCTTTTGACATTGATAGATTCGGATATATTACATAAGTCTCTTGAGGAGTTCAAGATATTCCTTACATTCATTCATGTTAGCCTTGCCGAAATGCTTGTTAAGGTATGTAACAAGACCGTCGATTTCATCACGGATAAATGAAAGGTTCAGACTTTCAAACTTACGGAAAACCTTCTTTGCAAGAACAAAGTCGATACCGTCGATTTCAGTACCGCCGCAGCCGACATATGCGGGAACGAATTCCTTGAGCTGCTTAACAATACGGTTACCGAACGCAAGACGGAAATGCTCAATAACATAGTCGTCAAGCTCTTCGATTTTCTTAAGGTTTTCATCGGAAACTTTATACTTTGTCTGGCACTCTCTGAACATTGATTCAAGGTGCTTGTAGCTGAGTGCAAGATTTTCGGTGTAGGGAGCCTCAAAGAACTTACCCTTACTGTTAAGGTCGATGGGAATAGCACGGTCATAAACCTTATCGGAAACGGCGAATGTCGAGTCGTCGTTGTTGATTGTACCGATGTACCACATATTCTCGGGAAGACGAAGCGTACCGTCGATAACATGCTTCGGGTCTGTCGG